>NZ_ANKP01000225.1:0-48408 GCF_000319775.1 Cupriavidus sp. HMR-1 | reverse complement strand
CGACGCCCGCGGCGGCCAGCAGGCGCCGATAGACCGACGCCCCGAACGTGCGCCCGGTGATCCGATCGATCGCGTCGAAGGCGCGGCGCAGGAAGGTGCGGTTGTCGGCGTGGGCGACGTCGAGCGCCTGCAGCGCGCGGGTGATGGCGAGCAGTTCGGCGTCGGCAAAGGCGGTGGGCGTGCGGGGCATCGGTGAACTATCAAAGTAACGCTGATAGTCTACCCTTTTTTGATACGATTATCAGTATCTTTTATCAGTACGATTTACCATTATCCTAATAATGACAAATGGATGCCCACAAAGGCTATACTGCACCTGCCGTGAGGCGAAGCCGCCTCCCGCCTTGGCTGGCGGGCACCTGCCGCCGCTTTTGCCCGCCGATTTCGCCGCCGTTGCCGCCTGATGGAAGATCTCCTGCCTACGCTCCCCTCGCTGGACCACCGCGACGCACTACCTAACGCCCTGGCCAGCCCCGTACTGCCAGCCGGCCAAAGCGATGCCCAGTTGGTGCGCACCTGGCTCGACACCAAGTACGCGGCGGGCCTCGGCATTCGCGCCAGCACCCGCGCCCAGTACGCACTCGAGGCGCACCGCCTGCTGTGGTACGCCCACGCGCTCGGCCGGCCGCTGGCCAGCTGGCAGGTAGCGGACGCTAATGGTTACCTTGCCTTCTTAGCCGATCCGCCAGCGCACGCGGTCGGGGACGGCCGTGTGCGGCAGGACAGCCCGGCTTGGCGGCCCTTGCGCGGCCCGCTCTCTGAGGCGTCGCGGCGTCAGACTGCCACCATCGTGGGGGGCCTGTTCGAGTGGCTGGTCGGGGTGGAGGCGCTGCGCGTGAATCCGTTCCAGGCGGTGCCGCGCGCTCGGTCGGCGCGCGGGCCAGGCTCGCAGCGCCGCTTCCTAGAGGCCGAGCAGCTAGCGGCCGTGTTCGACGCCGTCGAGGCGCGACCGGCGCCCACGCTATGGGCGCAACTGCACAAGGCACGTGACCGCCTGCTGCTCGCCCTGCTGTTCCACACCGGGTTGCGCGCCTCCGAGGTGACGGCGCTTACGTGGCCGGACTTCGAGCGTCAGCGCGGCAGGCATGGGGATTTCTGGACGGTGCGCATCCGCGAGGCCAAGGGCGGCAGTGACCAGCTCGTGCCCTGTGATAACGTCATGGCGGAACTGGCCCGCTTTCGCCAGCTGGTGGGGCTCTCGCCCGAGCCGCGTGCCACCGACACGATGGCCGTCGTCCCAGCCATGGCCGGAGGCCGGCAGCGCCTGGCCCCGCTCACCGACACGCTCGCGCTTCAGCGCCGGCTTAGCCGTCCGGTACGCACGCGCCAAGGCCTCTACACGATCGTGCGGCAGGTGTTCGAGGCCGCAGCTGTTCGGCTAGAAGCATCTGGATACGCCGAAGGCGCGGCAAACCTGCGGGCAGCGTCCACGCACTGGCTGCGCCACTCACACGCCACGCACCTGCTGCGGGCCGGCGTGCCGGTAACCGACGTGCAACGCACGCTGCGTCACCGCGATATCAACACGACGCGACGCTACACCCATGAGGCGCTGGAGGATGTCGCGCGCAGCATCGGCGGCAAATTACCGGCGGTGTAGGGTCGGCCGACTTCGCTGTGCCCTCCCCCTTCACGAGTTCCAAGGGTCTTGGGCGGGCGCGATGCCGATATCGTAGGCTTCCAGAAAAGCCGGCAGCAAGGGGAACTGCGCTAGCGGAATTGGCTCTCCTTGCGCCACGATGCGGACCCGATCGAAAATCGCCACGCTAGCTTCATTGGCAAAGCGGGACGTGAAATACAGCCCGTCAATGTCCGGGTAAGCCGCGTGGATGGCGGCGCTCCACAGGTTCGGACCGCGGTAGTCTGCCGTCGACAGAATGCGGTTGTCCATTCCAAGGTGAAAGTGGGGCTGCGTGAGGTCGGCCAGGCGCAGCGGGCGATTCGTTGCGGTGCCCAGTCGGCTTACGCAGCGCAGCGTCAGCTCCGCTTCGTCGAGCAGCAAAGGTAACGACTCGCCCTGAAATCGGTCCCGGACCACCGCTTCGGCCATACATGCCGCAAAACTCGGGGACGCATACAGGACGCCAAACGTATCGTCGGGTGCGTCAAAGCGGTAGGGTTGCCCTCCCGTGGAGCGGCGGTTGTAGTGGATCGGCCCGTAGACGCCGCGATGGATCCGCCACAACTTAGTTACCCCCGGGTCGAGTTCCTTCACCGGCATGACGCGGGCAGCCAAATCCTGCGGAGGCACCGGGCAACCCAGCGCCTCCGCTGTCAGCACCGGCATCAAGCAGCTCCCTGCTCGCCGGCGTACCGGGCGTTGATGACCTCGACGAGTGGCGCGATGGGCCGCGCGGCGTCCATCACCCAGTCCATCGGCCGTGCACCGTCAAGAACTTCCAGCGGGCGCTGCATGAAGTGATGGACCACCCAGCAACTGGCCTTGGCCGCGATAAACGGGGCGAGCACGGCTGCCAGTCGGCTAGCCTCGGCATCAAACTGCCATTGGGGGTAGCGCAGGCCGCGTTGCTTGCCTGGGGGCACCAGTGCATACAGCTGCCCGCTCAAGCGGGCTTCGTTGATCGCGCGGTCGGAGCGACCCGCGTACGCTGCCGCATCGCGTAAGGATAGGTTTTCCGGCTGCTGCAGCTCCTCCAACGCGTATTGGCGGCCGCGCTCCCGAGCAGCTTGAAGCGCATCGACAGGGCCATTCTGGGTGGTCGGCTTCGTGCCAACTTCGCCCAAAGCTTCCGCCGCGCCCAAGATCAACCGGTCCAGGAACGCGACCGTCATCTTTTGACTGTGCACCTCGTCCCCTGCCAGCTCCACGACTCGCTCTAGAAGCTTGTCGGCAAATATCCTGCGCCCGGCGTCCGTTGGCACGACGGTAGTTCTCGCTACGCCACTCGAGCCAGCGGCTTTGTAAGTGATCCTGCGATTCGGAACGGGTCGGTTTTTCGTTTCCATGCGAACATGATAGTTCATGAATTTCATGAAAGCAATTCTTGCCTGCCGATTTTCGTGGGCGTATTGCGCTTCGTTCAGTATATAAATACTGTTTGCCCTCGCCCTCTCGGCGCAGCGCATCGTACGAGGAAGGTTCATCGCAATGGCATGAGACGCTTCGGGCAACGGTAGCCCCGTTGCTGTGGGCCGCTCCGTGGTGTCATGACCAATTGCGCTCGCGCGTCCGGTGATCCGTTGCCAATTCGGCGATACCTCATCGCTCGATCATCTAACGCAGTTCCTATCCGTCGCGCTGCGACGAATTCTGGTCCGAGTGCTTCGGACGCGGGCTGGGTGACGTCTGCATGTCAATACGAATAGCAGCCGCGAATTCGCCTATGTTTGCTTGGTCGGTCTTTACCTGTTGTCGCCAGCGTACCTCTTGCCCTGCCCTATTGCCGATAGCTGCTATCACTGCTCACTTGGAACGACTGCCGTGATCAGCTAGGCCGCGTAGCGCACGGTAGGGCGAAACGAGCTTCTCCATGGCCTTTGCGCAGTTTTAGCAGCAGGTCTGTCCTCTTGATCTGATTGGTGAGCTGGAATCCCAAGAAGCCCATGACCATGTTCGCCACGGTGGGCAGGACGACTACGTAATCTGTCAAATCGGACATATGCCCGTCTCATGCGGCCGCGCTTAAATAATTTGCATTGATTTCCGGGCGACAGAAACGCCCGGATCGGCATTCAACAAGGCGTGAAGCCTTGATCTGCCAAGGCTTGCCGGACTCCCTATGGCTTCGATCTTCACGGAAGCCTCGTCGTGATCTAGGCCCACTCGCGAATGTCGAAGCGGGCCGCGAAAATGCCTAGTGGTAGGCAAGTTCCAGGGTAACGGTGACAGTGGGATCGATCTCAGGCACGTGGGCTTCCCGGTTTGGAAGGTTCGAAATCGAGCGTCACGCCGCCGTCCCATTCGAGCGTAACCGTGGCATGGCAAGTGCTGCAGTGCCCGGCGTCGCCATCGTGGGTGTCATCGTCAAAATGAACCTGGCCGCGATGGTCGCAGGCAGAGCAACGGTAGACGTACAAGACTTGGTCGGGCATGAAGCTTCCATTCGAAGTCGTCACAAGTTATGCAGCTTACTGCTTTTCAGGCGGGGCCTGGTCGAAGGACGGGCTCCGTGTTCGTTCGGAGATTCTTTCAGCGCAAAACACACCCTAGGCCATGGCATGAGCATTGTTCGTCGTGTTTGCCGCGTTGGCTGACCTGCGGTCGCGCAGCATCGCTCGCAACGCCGATAACGTCGAAGCCGCCTCCTTTCCCCGTTTCTCGAGCCGGCCGCTTGCTCTCTGGGGAGCAGCGTAGACCTCAGCTTTCTGGTACGCACCAGCGTGTAGTCGCCTTGCAAATTCGGCGAGGGAAGTTCCTACCAAGCGGGAAGTGACCGCACTTTGGACCTCGGTGACAAGCACTGAGCTTCCGTCGCTTTCGACTTCGAAATGGTTGCCTTTTTCGTCCACGAAACACTGCCGCGCTGCCCCTGCGAGTATCGAACGCACGAAATCGCGGTCCTGCACTTGGATTCGGGCTTTGTCTTCTTTGAGTGCCTTTGCTTTGCAGACAGCACTGAAATCGGTGCGGGCGGTGAGTAGGGCAAGCAGATACGCTTTTGGCACGCGTGCTTTCGCAAGACTCTCCCATGTCGCGCTTACGACATCTGAGAGAAAGTGGCCTTGCTCTTTAGCCTTTCGCATCAACCAAAAAATTAAATTTACATCAAGACCCAGGCCGCGCAGACGTGTCAGGTCCTGGGGGAGCCGATCCTGCTGTCTTTTTTGAAAGGAGTATGGGACACGATCTTCTGTAAACAGGACTCTCGTTTTGAGAGACGGTTGCGCCATAGAAGAGGGTGGTGGAACGGCCGGCTCGCCGAGCTGCGCTGTGTCGTCCTCGCCCGTACCCGTGGTTTCTTCTTCTTTTCGCGAGCTTAAGCCGAGCATCTCCGTCGCTTTTTCCGTCAGGTAAATGTAGGCTCCTGCGAATCGGCCAAATCGCTTCCGAACTTGAACGTCGACGGTAATTAGGCCCAAGTCGAGCAGTTCTCGTTGAGCACGGTACCAAGTAGCCGGCGACATTCCGGTTTCGGCACAAAGCGTTTCCCGGTGCTTAAAGATCTTACCGGTGGGGTCATCGTTATTCGCCGTGCGGGCGAGGGCGGCAAGAGCTGATCGGGCGCTACGCCCGATCCCGACGATTCGAGTTGCGCGCTCGACTGCTTCGATAGTCTTGCGTTTGAGGCGCTTGGGCGCCGGAGCAATCAGAGCGTCTGTCTGGTTAAGGTGTTTTTGTGGGCGAGCAACATCCTCGCCAGCAACGGAGCGTTGCGCGAAAGTCATATGACCTTCCCATTCGTAAAAAATGGTTGAAGTCGCTTGACTCAGGTTCGCGTTCCGCTACACTCCGACTAACGAATCCATGTCGAGTGGCTTCGGTGTGTAGCGGCCGGGAAACTGGTCAGCTTGAAGTTCTCAAAAGCCCACGGTTGCCGCCGTGGGCTTTTGTTTTTGTAGGATTACAGTCTAGACATGGCTTAAAACCTCGATTCGTAGTACGAAGTCCTTAAAAAACAAGCACTTAGCTTTTTGCGTCTTCCGACGCAGCTTTAGCTAACCCTTCCAGATGTTCGCGAATGGCCGATTGGGCCGCTTCCGCTTCTTCCTCGCTGCGGAACTCAATGCGCATGACTTTCTTTGCGATACGAACATCGCACCAAGTCGCCTTTCCCGCCTTGATTTTGAAGCCGGTAGATGCGGCAGGCCTGGTCTTAACCTGCTCGGCCTTAGTCATCCGTACGGCCTGCTGTTGATCGATCTTCTTCTCGGCCAACAACTTAACCGCTTCGACGACCCGATCCCCGCGACCGTCTTTGGTCGCCCTTGCCAACTCGGCGCCAGCATTCGACCCGAGCAGGTCTGGGCGGCTATCGAGAAGGCTTAGGACCTCGGGAGGCAAGTTCCGGAACGACAAAATCTCTGAGAGAGTCGAGACAGGTACACCAGCCTGTTCAGCTATTGCGGCTTGAGTCTTGTCTGGGCTGCGAAGCAGCAGTTCGTCGAACTTCCGAAACTTCTCGAAATCCGTTAAATCTGACTGCATAAGGTTCGCGTAGAACGCGCCCGTGTCAGCCTCGTCTGAACTAAGTTCGCCGAGCACGCAGCGTATGTGATCGCGCCCAAGCTCGCGGTACGCGTCTGTCCGGTGATGCCCGGAGACAATCTCGAAGCCTCCCGCAGGCCGAGGGCATACAATCACAGGATGAACGAGCTTGTTGTGCCTGAGGTTTTCCCTCAATTCGACATACTTCTCGGGAGGCATGAAGCGTCTGCGGCCTGGGACCTCATGCAGTTGGTCGATAGGCACATCCACTGCGCCGCCGCTGACGCGGGCCGACTCAAGTTCTGCTCTTAGTTGCGCGATCTCGTTAGCCTGTCGCTCAACCTTCCCTTGCATATGCATTAACTGACCGGGCGCAGTTCGCGGCGCTTGCGGACCGCGCGCAGCGGCTTTCTCCAAGTCTTCCGCCGTGACCTTGATGTTCCCAGCCTTTGCGGCAAGCTTTTCTCTCAAACTCATTCTTCAATTCCTTGCCAAAGCGCGCTGACCTTGTCGTCCACATAGTCGACAAACTCATCGCAGGGTTGGCGAATGCGTCGCATCGTCTCGGTGTTCGCCTCGCTAGAGGAGAGGTCATAGACCGTGCGAAATTGAATGCTGCTGTTACGGGCGAGGTCCGTCTCAGGGATCTCAATCGGCAGCACGCGCGACCCATAGACGCCGCGAATCCAGTCTGCCACCAGGCGAGGAGCGTTCTTTTTCTCCATGCGTGTCATGAGAACATCGAGAAAGTCGAACTCCTTTTTAGATCCCTCGCTCTGCTCTTCCATGCCTGTTACTAGGTCCGAGAAGAGTTGCCAGAACTGGACCATAGACGCGAAAGCCAAGGTGTCCGGGACCACCGGTACGATGACGCCATCGGCAGCGAAAATCGCGTTGATGGTCAGGTAGCTGAGGGTAGGAGCCGTGTCGAGGATGATGTAGTCATATTCGTCTTTCAACGAATCGAGGCCGTTACTTAACACGCGCTCGAACGGAATATGGCCTTCCTCTGCCGTCGCCCGAGCCGGAAGCATAAACTCCGCGTTGAAAAGCTCAGTAGACGAAGGAATCAAATCCAGGTTAGGCCAGTAAGTCTCCTGAGGAAGCCCTCGCATATCGAAGGACTCGCCCGCCAAATACGCCTCGATGAGCGGCATAATGGTGTTTTCGGACGACACCTCGGCATGTGGATTGATGCCATACAGCGTGGTTGCGCTTCCCTGCGGATCCAGATCAACGTGGCACACCTTCCGACCTCGCCGCAGACTCAAGCCCTGGCAGAGGAGGGTGGACATAGTGGTCTTCGTGACACCGCCCTTGAAGTTCGCAACTGCAATGACTTTACCTGGTCCCCTTCGCGGGACAGGCTTAAGTTCCGCTCGGATCCATTGCATTGCCTCGCTGAGGCTGAAATAGCGCACTGCACCGGGTCGCGATTGCTGGCCCTGAGGGAGATCCCCCTTTTTGAGGGACCGGTTCATCCGCGTTTTGTCGATGCCACACAATTCTTGTAGGCGGCCAGACGGGATCAGCGGGGCTTCCTTCCGAGGAAATGGCTCCAGCATCTCATCCCGAATTTTCTGCAGCATCACCGCGGAGAGATTTGCCAACTGCTTCAAATCCTCAGGCGTCGTCTTGCTGGGGTGGGCTAGCTTGATATCCATTCGGTTCAAAAACCTTTAAGCTGTTCACCGGAACCGCCGGTGGATCGTGCAACCGTTTTCGGCAAAAATGACGTCCGCGGTTGCGTTGCCGTGAAGGTTAGCGGCCCTTAGACGTATACGCAAGTTAACTTTGTGCCTGTTGTACCCGAGAGATCGAGCTGTTCCCCCGGTACTTACGGGTCGTTGTTAAAGTAAAAGGCGAGGAATTCTACGAAAGTGCCATATAACGCACAAAGAATGCGCGCCTCAGGAAGTAAGGCTTAGGCCAGCCTCAAGGACGAAGCGCGAGGTCGGGTTCTTCTTCGCCGTTGAGATAAACAGGCAATCCCTGGCGCGCGTGACGGCGACGTAGAAGAGGCGCCTTTCTTCGCTTTCTGGGCTTTCGCTGTCGGGAACGATTGTCTCTTCGGCTCGGACTATGGCTACGCTGTCCCACTCCCGTCCTTTTGAGGCGTGCATGGTGGTTAGCACGAGGGCGTCGGCGGCGGGTTCGTTGTTTCTCCGTCGAAGATACTCAAGGCGGGCCACGAATGGTCCGTTGAGCTGGCTGAGGACGTCGTAGCAGGTGTTGATGGCACGCTTGCCGGCGTCCTCAGTCACATACTTGAGCATCCATTCGCGGACCCCATCCAACGTCAGCGCATGGAATTCGCGATCGTATAGGGCACGCCATTCGGCGAGTCGTTTCAAGAAATCCCTGTACTTCTCGGCCGTCTCCTCTGATATTCCCGATTCGACCAGGTCCTTTTTGCGCGGGGCAGAGATCAACTCACCCTCGGCGGCTTCCTGGGCGTGAAGCTGTTGAAGCTCAAGGGTTCCGATGCCAGAGTATCCAAGTAGAGCATCGACACCAGTCAACTTTGCTCGCTGTATAAGCTCCAACATATCTCCCATCAGTGCTGCCTCGGGACGATCGAGGATCGATTTGCCGGCGGCACGGTAGTACTTCACTCCATGGGATCTACACACCGCCTCTATGGGATCAAGAATGCGATTAGTCCGAGCGAGCACCGCGGCGGTCTTCCCAGCACGAATCGCCGGCGCCAGCGTTTCAACTACGGCAACCGCTTCCTTGTACTCGTCGTCGAATCTCTTGAATTCGACTGAGCCGCCGGAGCCCCGATGTGCCAACAGGTCCTTCGAAATCCGCTGCGCGTTGTTACGGATAATTTTGTCAGCGGCACTCAGAATCTCGGAATGAGAGCGATAGTTCTTGCCGAGCACGATAGCGCGAGCATCAAACTCCTTGATGAACGCCTCCATGCCCTGATAGCCGAGGGCGTCACGAAAGCCAAAGATGGTTTGATCATCGTCCCCGACGACACACACAACAGAGCCGGCCGCCGCATGCAATGAAGTCCACCGCGATTGCAGGCTATCGCAATCTTGATATTCGTCGACCAGCAGGTGGTGAACGGAGTAGGGCCGGATGCCACCCGTTAGCATGCCGGCCACCGCCATGCGCAGCATGTCCTGAAAGTCGATCTTCCCGTTTCGTGACAAAGCGGCTTGGTATGCCTCGAAGATCTGTGCGTCTACAGTACCGGGCTTCGGATCGTCCAAATGATGCTTCGAACGTTCTATGGAGGCCAGCGCATCCTCCACCTTCCAATCGATGCCGCGCTCCTGAAGGATCTGGCCAACGATCGCTGCGCGGACACCGTCGGTGACGATGTCGTTCAACTTGCCTCCATTCTTGCCCAATTGCTTGTATGCGAGTGAGTGAAAGGTGCCTGCGACCAGCCGCTTTTTTGCCGTAGGACCCGCCAATTTGAGAATCCGATCGCGAAGCTCAATCGCAGCATCCTTGCTAAAAGTGACCGCACCTACGGTAAGGGCTGGGTTGCTCAGAAGCAACGCGGCTTTGGCGGCAATCGTCGCTGTCTTCCCTGCACCAGGCACAGCGACGGCCACGCAATGGTCGCGGCAGTCAACGACTTCCCGCTGGGACGGATTCAGCTTTTCGAGAACTTCTGCGAGAGACATAACTCGGTGTGGCGAATGCCTGGGATGGTCATTGACCGACTTGGTCGGACTTGGTGCCAGCAACGAAGAGGAAGTGCCACCAACTGCCTGTTGCTTGACTTGTGCCGTTATGCAAACAGGCACCATGTAAGACTTAGCCCCAATTGGTGGCACGTGCTGACACAATGTCCGACTTACGCTGTGGGTAACTCCGATCCGTCATCTGGCACCTAATGGCACCACGTCCAACCATGTCGGATGGCGACGGACTTGGTGCGACCATAGTCGCGCCGGAAGCACTAGATGCCGCGCACGGTTGTCATGAGCTTCAGGTGCGTCGTGTAGCTGCGCAGGCCCAAAGGCTGGAACTTACGCAAGAACCGCGACACCTCTTCATTGACGTCGCTCTGGTCGCGGATGCCGTTCCACACCATGAAGTCGAACTGGTCCATCGTCTGGTCGAATTTGATCAGCACCTGCAACGCCCGCACCGCGAACCGGGAGTACGCCTGGACCTCAAGGGAGACCGACGGGCGCTGGATCGTAGGTACAAATACGATATCCCCGGCCCCCCGCATCTCGGTTTCGCGTTGCTCTCGGTATGCGCTGGCCACTCGCACCTGCTCGTCCACATAGTCCTCGAGCTTCGACAGTTCGCGTTCCAGGAACGTCTCCAGTGTGGACAACTCCGTTCGCGTGAAGGTGCTCTGGCCGAAGCGCTGGAGATTCAGCGACATCCTGTTCATGTAGGGCCACCATTGTTCGAACAGGGGTCGCAGGCGCGTGTGATTCAGCTTCAGGGCGACAGACACGACGGCAGCGCCCGCGAGTTCGCGGTCCAGGATCTGCAGGCCCAGCTCGCGACGCCGGCGGATGATTGCCTGGCGCTGTTCCGGCTGAAGTTCGCGAAAGAGCTTCCGGGTTCGCTCGACCTCAGCCTTGCGTTGCTCATGATCGGCCGGCGAGAGCAGCCCCTCATTGCGCAGCGCATCGGCGGACGCGTCCATCTCGTTGAGCTCGTGCTCGACGTCCCCGGTGCTGTCGATGGTTCCGAGCGTGCTCGGGGTAGGGGAAGCCGCTACCGAAGCGTCAAGGCTGCTCTCATCGGCGGGGATCAGGTCGGTCGTGGTCATGATTTCTCCGTTTGGAAGGCCATCCACATGGCCTCGTCGTAATTGAGTGGCCGGACTATTTGCCGACATGGAACGACGCCGCGAGGCGCCAGCAAAGCAGGCCCACCAGGCACACCACATAGGTCCACCAATTGGCGAGCAGGGAAATCGGGAGAAGCAAAGCGGAGGCTCCAATCCCGAAGCAAAGCATCAGGCCGTGGGCTGCGACATGGAATGACACGGGATTGGCGAATCCCGCGCTTGCAGCGTGGATCTTTCGCGATACCGATCCGTCATTGAAAATCGCCAGAATCAACACTGTCGCGCCCAAGAGCCAGTGGTGGGCAACCGCGGAACGGTATAGCGCCCGATAGATGGTCAGCCAGAAGTGCTGCATCCAGCCGCGGCCGAACGTTGACGCGCCCCCGTCCGAGAAAGCAGTTGGGGCATCGGAACCGGCGAAGGATGCTTTCACCGCCCCAGAGTCGATGAACCACTCGCGAAAGCGAGCGTTTGCCGATGCCACCGCGATATCGGCCTTCTCCGTCCCAAGGACCCCTTCCACAGACGCCCTTTCGGAACGACTGATTTCGAACGCTGTCTGGTCCTGAATGAATGGCGCCAGCGTGCAGATCATGAGTGGCGAAATAATCAGCCAAAGACGGACGTGGGATGCGAATCGGCTACTTGCCATGGTTCAGATCCACCGCAGTAGCAGCAGGACGGGGAAGCTGGGGATCGCAACAAGCGCGGCCCAGAACACACCCGGCTTGGCGAGAGAGATGTTCACAAGCGCGAAGCAAGGTGCGGCCTTGGTGGCTGTGAACGCCTCAGGCGGCGTCTCGTCCGGGTAAGCATGCGAGACCAACCAATCTTGCATGGCCAGCGCCAGGGCCGGGTCGACGTTACAGATGCGTGCGGCCACCATAGCCGGAATACGGCGAAGCCGCTGCCCGACCCAGCGGGCGTCAGTGTGCAAAGTTGCCAGCGACATCGTAGCTCTCGAAGTAACGGGAGAAGGCGTATCCGGTCAGCACCCGGGCCGCGAGTTGAAACGCAGCACAGCGCTGGGAAACCTCGCCGGGGACCGGCTCGTCAACGACTTGGCAGACGTAGCCCGCCAGCTGCCGTTGCTCGAATGCCGGGATCGATTCGTGGAACGGGTACCAGACGTTGTACTTTTCGCCCTTGAATGCGGCATAGCGCTTGTTGTACAGGTCATGCGCGCGCGAGAAGAGGCCCTTCATGAACGCGACAGACGGATCACCATGCTTGCGCGCGGCGCGCCATGCTGCGATGCCGTCCGTCAGCATTTCTTTGATCAAAGGCTCTTCCCGCACACGGTAGTTCGTGCCGATGTAGTCGACCACGCGGGCACAGATCTCATCGAGGTCCGGAGAGAGGGTGAACACCGGGGAGAGCTTCGCCGACAAATTGTGTTGCTTGATAACTTCGCGGAACAGGCTGCTGCGCATGGATGGTTAGTCCTGAATAATTGGAATACGACCTTGGTAGACGGCGCCGCCGGATATCCGTAGGAAGTACTGGAGGTTCGGCAGTTGCATGACCAGGTCATGCGGAATCAGGGGTACCTTTTCAAGCTGTGCGGATCGCGAAACGGAGCCACTAAATTCACCTACGTGCGCTTCCGTGCCGGTACTCGTGCTGCTGGAGATCACCAGGTTGCGGATAGCCGTCGTCCCGGCCTTCTCGGCGAACCACTGCGCGGTGTCGATGTCTTCCAAGCGTAGAACGATCTGGTTGTTCAGATTGCCCAAAACCTGCTGCATTTTGGCCACGTTTCCAAGTTTTGCCGTGAAATCGGAACGCGTCTGGTAAGCAACGAACGCCTTGAAGCCTGCACCACGCCCCTTGTTGAGAAGCTGGAGCAACTGCTCGTTGATGGCCTCAGCCGTTTCGTCAACTTGAAGGACGATCTCGGGAGGCTTCGCGTAGAAGTTGTAGATCGCGCCAGCGACCGAAGCGATGTCCGCGAGCAGCATGGACATCACCGCTTGCGCGACCATGGAGTTCGACAGGGAGTCCGCACCGACGTAGAGCACGGCCTTCTGTTTGATGACCTTGTCGATATCCCAGATTTCTCTATCGTCCTCGAAGTCATCCGCTTTGGGCGCTAGCATGAGGCCGGTCTCGCCGGTGGCCAGCATCTGCAGGAGGGGCAGGGCAGAGGCGATGATACGGCCGTAGTGGTCTCGATCGTGTTGAAACGTCGAGATGAGACCGTCGATCGACTCGTGGCCCTTGCCCAGATTCGAGAAGCGGTCGATATACAGTCGAACCATAGCGTCCAGACGGGTACCGCCACCTTTCTGACCGACTTGCTGCATGTATCCGGCGACCTCGTCTTCCCAGTCCGTCATGCCGGCTTCGGGGAAAAAGCGCTGAAGCGCACGCTCGAGCAGGTTGTTGATACCGTTCTGTGCGTATTGGAGGATGGAGCGCAGGTTGGGCTTGTCGCCGACGTAGAGCTCGCCTTTGACAGAACGATCGATGAACAGGAACGCAAACTGCCGGAACGGGCCTTCCTCCATGAGCTGGGCGACGCGCGTGGGTATCTCCGACGGTTGCGACCAGTTTTCCAGTGGATTCAAACGGATGGATTGGGACGGCGCCGCCTGCTTCCAATACAGAAACTTCCGACCCGTACGCTCGCATTCTCGCCGGCATCTTGCGACCCACTCGACGTCGTTCTTCGGATCGATCACGATCAAAACGTCATTAGGGTTATGAATAACCTGCGTGGAAATCAGTTCGAATGTGCGCGTCTTGCCCGCACCGGTGGTGCCGCTGATGGACGTGTGGCCGCCCATCGCCTTGTAGTGAAACGGCACTGGCTGCTTCTTGGTCTCCAGACCCGCAATCCAAGGTTTGCCTTGAGGCGAATGGTCCGCAATGCTGTTGGCGGGAGCAAAGGCCTTTTCGATGGCACGTACCGTTTCGTTCGGCAACCATTTTGGCAAGCCGGGAATATCGGTGGACGGCATGCGCAGAATATCGTGCGCAAGTTGACAGTGCTTCTGGGTCCATTCGTAGCCGGTGCCGAGGTACATGGCGTCCACGTCTTTGTCCTTCGAGCGGAGACCGCGGCTGGCATCGAGAAGATCATCGATCTTGACCACGGTAAGCCACTTGGTGGAAATGGCGAGTCGGAATCTGAGGGCGCGCCAAACCTGCGCGGACCGTAGCAGTAGGGCACATAGGCACAAGAGCGCGAAATAGCCAGCGTGCGGCATGCCGCTCAACAGAATCAACAAAGCTGCGACGGTCCAGCCAACGGCCGCGCGAAATTCGTAAATGGGCCGGAAATGGTTGATGTAGTGATTCATCATGATGCAGTCTCCGGCGCGATGAGACGTCCTACTTCGTCGACCAACAGAATATTCTGGCCATCGACCTTGTATAGGTGCTTGCCCTTTCGCAGATGCTCGACAAGGGTGTCGGACGCCAGGCCAAAGTTGCCGAGCGAGCGCTTGCTAATCGAGACTTTGCCGTCGATCCGCGCGACCTTGGCTTTGCCGCTGGCAACGTCCTGGGCCAGCGCCTTGAAGAACTCCCGCATCAAGTTAGAGCTGCCGGCCAAAGCCTTGAAGGGATCGTCGGCGGATAACTCCTTGCGCAACGAACGCGCTCCGTCGAGCTGAACCACATTTCGCGCCGCCGAGGCATCCGAGGCCGTGGCATCCGGCGATTCGACCTGAGCCTGCGAACCAAGGCCCGCGGATTCCGCTGGCGAGACGTTACCCTTTCCGTCGGCGTGCTGCGTGGAAGTGGCCGGCGGCGGCGCCGGCACCGGTGCGTCAGCCTGAGCCAAGGACGGATTGACAGCCTTCTCCAGCCTCTCGGCTGTCGGAACGGGCGTCGAGTCCGGGGGGAATTCTGCTTTTCTGGCCTTGATCTCGAACTGGGTCAGTGTGTCGATGGATTGCCGTACAACCTTATGCAGCAGCGTTTCGAGTCCGGTCGGTCGAGGATCCGGATTGATCGCACCGAAAAGCTCGGTGAGCACCTGGCTGTCGAAGGCACTTAATCGTTCGCTACCAAGAATCTCGCGCGCGAGAAGTGCGGTGCGCATACGCTCAATGGGCTGGATAGCCTCGCGTCTCGTGACACGGTAATTGCTTGTGCCGACCCAGGGACCGAAGGCGCCGTGGGCAGCGGGGATCCACTCTGCACCATCGCTGTCGCGATAGAACTGAAAGTGACGGCACGGCTCGTCGAGCCGCGAGCAGCACGCTGCAAGGAAAAGGGCGTAGAGATACTGAGGCTCGAGCATGCGCCGGCGCTCAGACGGCTGGTCTGCACCGAACTTCTGCGCGCCGGACAGGCGCATCGCAAAGTACGCCGCTTCGACCGTAGCGCGGAATGCACCGCCCGGTTCCGCATGTTCAGCGAAGCGCAGGGGCATACTGGAAAACCAGTCCGCGCACCGCGTCAGAATGCTCAGCCACTTTACGGCGAACAAGTCGCCGGACACCTCGTTTGCATACTGCCGAATCAACGCGATCCGGCTCTCGTGAGCTGACAAAAGCGCTGCTGCCGGCATCGAGGAATGGGTGTGCGTACTCATTATTTCAACTTCGCAAGGAACTTGCCGATGCCGCCGGCGGCCTTGAGGCCAACCCGCATGGCCCCACCGCCGCTGATGCCACCACCGGAGCCGAAGATCGCACCGGCGATTTTAGGAAGCTCGAAGGCGACAAGAATCATGAACAGCGCAATGCTCATGGCATACACGGCACCAGCCAGCGTCGCTGTGCCGGCGCTCTTCTGATCGATAAGCGTGGACACCAGTGCACTCGAGACGAGGCGAGCCATCACAGCGGCAACGACCGAATACATCGATGCGCCGATCATATAGTCCAGCCACGAAGAGAAGTAGCGACGGCTATAGTCGGAGAATCCGAGGGCGACTGCGATAGGTCCAATTACAATTCCGATGGCTGCCGCAATCTCGCCCAGGGATATGAAAAACGTGTAGAGAAGAGCTGCGAGGGCGCAAAAAACGAACGCAGCCAGCAACAGCATTCCAGCAAACGCTATCATCAAGACGTCTGAGATACCGCTTGCCGCCTTCATAGACTCAATATAGGAATCAATGAATCCGGCGCCGACGGAAGCGAGCGTCATCGCAGGTGACATCGCTTGTGTGCCTGCGATTTTGTCGGCGAGATGCTGGAAGTATTCGTAAATGCCAGGCCCGAACTTGTCATATCCGGTGTAGAGGGACGCGAAGATGCCAAGCATAAGGAGCGTCTCGAAGACCTCGGTCCAGGCCGCGACAGGTTGCGACGCCGCGGCGAAACGAATTCCAGCCAACGTCAGCGAAATGACGGCAAGCCCGAAGGCGATCTTGTCCGCGTCCGGAGTGAGGGTCTTGCTCAATGTGGTGGCGCCCCCGATCAGACCGGTACGGAACGATTCGAACTGGCTGAGCCAGCTCTTGAGCGATTCACCAATCGATCCCGGCTGCGCGAATAGCCCGGGCTTGCCACCCTTGTTCGGGGCAGTTTGCTGTGCGGTGTCGGTGCCCGCTTCAGGGGCGGACGCTTGTGCGAAAGCCGGCGGCGAATGCAATAGAAGGGCCGTCAGAAGCAAGACGATGAAGCGGGCGATCTGCATAGTGTGTGACGGTCAGTTGGACTGCAGCTTGCGGGAGAAGACGCGGGCCCGGAGGTTCTTGAGCTCTTCATCTTGAGCGGCTGCCAGTGATCGCATCGCTTCTGCGCTCTGGGTCTCCTTGGCAACGGTCTGTTGGTCCCGATCGGCGTCGGCCTGGGCACGCACACTCATGAGCTGTAGCAAATCGGAGTTCTGGCTCGCCAATACGTCGAGCATCTGGTTCGTGGTTTGCGCGGCAGCTTGCGCGGTTGCCGAAAGCTTGATTTGCGACTGGATCTTCTGGCGGCGCTTGGCGACCGATTGTGTGTTCTTGAAGATCTGCTCGCCCAGGCTGAAGAGCGCCTTGGCAGTTTTGTCGCCGTTGGTCAGGAGGGAGCGCTGATCTTCGAACCACTGTTCCTTCGTCTTGCCGGACGAGACGACCATGCTCTGAATCTTCTTCAGATAGTCGGCGTTGTCGGAGACGGTGCCATAGAGGTCCTTGAGCGTGGTGCCGTACACCTCGTACTTTCCGATCTCGTCTTTGATGCTGTTGAACTGCTCGGTGATGGCCTCTGCATCCAGACCTGTAGCTTGCAGCAACTGATTCGCCATCATCTGGTACTGGTAGACGATGTTGGTGTTCTCGTACACCTCGGACTTGATGGACTGCAACGCCGAGATCGTGGTTTGCACCAGACCCACCCAGTCGGTGACGGGTAGGGCGGCGTGAGCGGGGGCGGCGCCGAGCACGGACGCGGCGACGGCAAGGTTGGCGATCCACTTCTTCACTCTTATATCTCCCTGTTTAGGCTGCGCGCGCGAGCATTTCGCGCACGTAGCGGTCTTGCCAGTCGGGCTCGCCCGACGCGTAATGGGTGTCGCAGATGGATTGCGCCACACCGTCCGAGCGCAGCATCGCCACCATCTCGTCGTTGAAAGCGGTCTGGAGCATGCGGGTCTGGACGTTGGTGATCCAGAGGTAGTCACGGTTCGGTACCGCATCGGAGATCATCTGGATCTGGTCTTTGGTCAGGCCAAACATGTCTCCGTAAAGGTCCGTGCTCGTCTTTGCCTGGCTGTTCGGCAGATAGATCCAGTTGGCGATGTTTTCCTTGAGGATTTCAAAATTCGCCACACGCGCGATTTGCCGCAGGGACTGCGTCGCCGCCCAGATGGCTCCGTTGAGCTTCCGGATGGTGGTGATCCAGTCTTCGAAACGCTTATAGAAGCGCTCGTTCTGAAAGAAGAAGCCGCATTCCTCCACTTCGATGACGGTGTAGCGGATGCCGTCCATCGACTGGCTAATCCGGTAGAACGCATAGTCGGTGAAGAGAGCTGCCGCCCGAGGAAACTTCTGGAACAGTTCGCCGCACTCGATGCAGAGGTTGTCGCTCACTGCGAACGCATCCTCGACGTGATCAAAGAAGTGGCCGTACTGCCCGCCCACCAGCCAGATCTGAAGCCGCTCGCGCAGATCGGCATGGAGCATCGTGGAGAGGGCACTGAGGGTCCACCGCTCGCGGGGATAGCTCGCGAGCAGCTTCACTGCCTCGAACATGTCCTGACTCTGTTGCGGAGAAAGGGAGAAATCGTCGTCTTCGAGGGCCAGCGTTAGCCATTCGGTGACGTAGGTAAAGCTGCCCGGGTCGGCGAGCAGAGACAGCGGATTGACCGGTGTGCTCGCCTGGAACTTGCCGGTTACGTCGATGAATGCCCCCCCGCTCAGCAGCGTGGGGATACGCGTGGAGCGGTCTTTGTCGAAACGGATGCGACGCGCCTTGTGCCGATCCGCCTGCGACACTAGGAAGTTGAGGAAAACTGACTTCCCCGCGCCGATGGGCCCGATTACAAACAGGTGTCCATTGCCGCCTGGTTGATGCATATCGACGCGCTGGCCAGTCCGATGACGGGTGGGCAGGCAGGTGAGTGGCGGCACTTCCGTGCCTGTCTTCTCCGACAGCCAGTCGTTGCGCGTCGGACCCTCGAGCACCGACCGTACAGGAGCAATGTCGGAAACCGCGGGTGTCTCGACAAACTGCAAGCGTCGCTGGCGGTCCCAGCGGCCGGGCAGCGTGCTGTTCCACGCCGCCATCAGATTGGTCTTCTCCCGAATCGCGCCAAAGCCAGCGTTCGTCAGTGTTCCTACCACCTCGCTGACGGCATCCTCGCATTCCGCCTCGGTGTCGGCGTAGACGACTATGGAGATGTTGGCGAATCCGTGCTGTACGCCTTCAGCGGTCAGTCGCTTTAGTGCCTTGCCCGCTTCCTTGGCGAGTTCCTCCCGCCCCTCGTCATTCTCGTTCTCCTCCTTCGACATATATTGCTGGACCATCGAACGGAGGTTGACCGCCGCCATCTTGTAGAAGCGGCGCACCTTCTCGATATAGGCCGTTGCCCGGGCGGTGTCCAGAAAGCGGTACATGATGCAGATATCCAGCTCGGCGTCGACTTGCAGCAGAGTGTCGAGCGCCGCTTCCTGGAAGCTCATCCATTCCTTGACGGCAACGATAGCGGCATAGCGTTTGCCATGTGCGGATTCGAACAGAAGGCGCTCGGAGCCAACCGTAATTTCCGACTCACTCAGATGGGTGTCGAGCATCGTTACCGGGAAACGGATGCGACGCTTCGGCACACTGGGGTTGGCGACCTGGTGGAGCGCGGCGTAGCTGTCCTGCATCGCAAGGCGCGTTGGCTTGATGCGCGGAATCCCACCGGTAAATGCGTCCAGCATGGCTTCGAAGCGCCGCGTGTCGGAGCGGATTTTCTCCATGTCGAAGGCGAACGCGCTGCGGGCAAGGACCGTATCCTTGGTCGCTTCGAGCAGGGCGGCGAAAATCGGCTTACCGCCCACGGTCATGTGATGCCCAATCTTCTCGAAGAACTTGGCCACGCCCGTCTCGGGGGTATAGGCGATGCTCAGCGAATGCGCATTGCGGTAATACCTGCCCGTGGTCATGTGGGCGCGGTTGAGCGCGTCGAGACGTGCATCCGTTCCGTTGCTGAACTCGCCGTCGACGTATCCCTTGGTACGTCGGTGCGTCAGGCGCCACCAAGCTGTGATGCGGTTGTCAAAGGAGCGGCACGCTTGGTCGAGCTGGTCTCGCGCGGAGGTGATGTCGCTCGCGTCCGCGCTATCGGCATCCACACCACGGAATTCGTAGTTAGCGAGCAGTGATCCGTCCTTGTTCAGGATGAGCTCGGGAGTAATCGAGGTGAGCCACGGCGCGATTTCCGCCAGCGGCCGTCGTTTCAGCTTCAGCATGGCAGGTCGCTGTCAAAGCCATAGGGGCGGCGGAACACCGCGTGAGACTTGCCGTGCCATGGCAGCGACTCGTACAGGTCTCCGTACTGGTTGTAGACGTTCAGGATCTGGTTCCACCACGGATCACGACTCGTCAGCCACGCCAGCAGTGCGTGGCTGCACAGGCCATAGACGAAAACTGCCAGCGGGATTTGCCAGCCGCTCCGATATGTGACGTAGATCAGGAGCGCGACAATCGTCCCATTGGCGATAGCCAGACTTCGTACTGCGCCAGCGATCAGGCGCGGCATGGACAGGCCGATGCTTACGTGGTGCTTGCGCATGTCAGAAACCGACACAGGAGGCGATCAGGCCTAGCGACTTCAGGATGGAAGGGGCAGCGGCCGCTAGACCCACGCCGACGCAGGCGCCGGAGATAAATTTGGAGAGGGACGACTCCGCGTTCGCGTACGCGTAGGCGCCCAGGACGATCACGATCAGGCCCACCACGAAGAGATACTTCGTGTTGATGAACGTCGCGATGCCACAGATGAAGTTGCCGAGGTTATTCAGGAATGCGTCGTCAGCGGCAACCGCCGACGTGGCGACAGCCATCATGCCGACCATCAGCAGGGCCGAGGGCGCGTACTTGCGTGCGGTGGCGCGCACGCGGTGGTTGAAGGTTAGGGTCATTTCGGAAAGACTCCGTTGGTTAAAAAACGCGGTTGATGTCGTAATCGCCGTTGCTGAAACCCTTGATCTCAATGATTTCCGAGACGTGACGCATTTCACCGGTGCGCTTCATGTGCACCACGTAGTGAATGCAATCGGCAATGAGCTTTCTCATGTCGTCGAGCTTCCATCCCGAGCCGGGGGGAATCCCAAGAAGCGCCATGCTCTCCAGGCGAGATAGGGCCGAGCGAGCGCTGCTGGCGTGAAGGGACGCCATGCCGCCGTCGTGGCCGGTGTTGAACGCCTGCAACATGTCGAACGCCTCGCCAAAGCGAACTTCGCCAACGAAGATGCGATCGGGTCGGAAACGCAAGGCGAGCGCGACGAGGTGTTGCGTAGTGACGCCCTTGTCCTTGTTCGAGAGCAGACGCACCAGATTCGGTACCGTCAGCTTGAGTTCCATCGTGTCCTCGATGGTGAGGACTCGGTCGGTGGCCGGGACGCGGCCGGCGAGCGCGTTAAGGAAAGTGGTCTTGCCCGACGACGTGCCGCCCGCAACGATGACGTTCTTGCGCCTTACGATCAACTGCTCGAGCGCACGCATCAACGCCTCGTCTTCCTCGTTGCCCAGGAAGATCGGCTCCTCAGCCTTCGTGGTCGCGTTGCGCAATGAAAACGCGCCCGCCTTGGCGTAGTCCTCCAGCGTCAGGTTCGTTTCGCGGTGGCGACGAATGCTCAGTGCGTGGCCGTCGATCGCGGTCGGCTGCATGACCGCCGCGATCCGCAGACCTTTGTGGCCGGCATTGATGATGCCCTGGGAGGTTCCGCGCACAGCGGACTTTTCAACGGAAGAGGCGAGGGAGCGAACGGCGCCTTCCACCTTAATTGGGTCCAAGACGATATCGAGCTTGGTCAGTACCCCACGTCGCTCCACCCAGATACTGTCGTGGCGGTTGATCATGACTTCCGCGACGTCCGACGCATGGATGACATCGTGCAGTGGCGCCAGCGACTCGAAGAACATCGAGACTGCGCTGTCGGCGAGCTGCGTGAGCTGCAAAAGAGGGTGGTTGTTCGCTGGGGATTCCATGCCCGCTATTGTTGGCGGGCAAATGGGCAAATGAGGCGGCGAAAGATGGCCGATTTTCAGTAGCTTTCGACAAATTCGCTTTGTTCCCACATCGGGACCGATTTCGCTTCAGCCCGACCGGAGGAACATGTTCCTTTCAAAAACGACGAATCGCACGGTCAAAACCTGAGTATTCGCGTTTCTAAGTCCGTATGCGGGGTCGAACCGAGGCATGCCAGGCATGTCGTCCGTACATCCAGACTCTGAGGAGATTTCCTTGATTGCGGGGGGCGGCATGGGGATATGACAGTCGCTCTAATGCAAATAAATGGAAAGCTCCGCGAAATGGCATAGCTTTCGGGATAAGCGGAAGGCGAATCACTGATTCAATTAGCGGCATCCCATTGGACCGCCGCAGCATGCCATTCTTTCGAAAATCCGCCGACAAAGCCAAGCCCCTGACCGTGGCGCCAGGTATGTATGGCAATGAGCGTCCGGAGCAAGCGATATTCGATATCACCACACGCATCAGCGTGGATCGCAACCATTGGAAGTTGGCAACGTTCGGGCTCGGCGTGATTGCGGTGGCTGCGATCCTGACCCGCGAGCCTCCGCCGTCTGTTGTGAAGGTGGTGGGCGTATCGTCGGACGTGACTGGCAAGCCCATCACGCGCGAACTCGACGCATTTCGTCCCGATGAGCGCCAGGTGCAGGCGGCTCTCAAGGATCTGGTGCAACGCTGGTTCACGGTCGAGCCGATCCTGACGCCGCAGATTGAATCGTCGCGTATGGCATCAAACCTGCGTTCGGTTCGTGAGCAGATGCTGGGTGCCGCCAAGGACCAGTTCAACGCTTGGGTGCAAGAGGACGAGCCGTTCCGACAGGTCATGTCGTCGCCCACGCTGACGCGAGAGCCGAAGTTCATCAACATCGCGAGCCTGCCCGATAGCACGGTCGTCGTCGAGTTTGTCACGACAACTACCGAAGACGGCTACAAGCCTCGCAAGCAGCGCTACACCATCACCTTCCGGTATCAGACCAAGCCTGCAGACAAGGAGGCTGTCCTCGGTACCAACCCGTTTGGGGTGTACCCCATCTTTTTTAGCATTCAGAAATCGGCGGCTTAATCGTCGCGCATACGCCCATGGAAGCTCGCACCCCCTCCCGGTTCATCCCTCTGGCCATTGCGCTGTGCATGGCCATGCTGCTTTCCGCTCCGGACAGTCATGCGGCCGACAAAAATGCGCGTCGCACCGGCGCCGGCATGGCCGGACTGGGAATCGGCGACCTCAGCGACGCTATGAATCCGGCCAATCCGTTCAATGGCGGCGTTGATCCGATCGCATTGCCGGGTGACTCTCGGCTTGTGGTCTTCACCTACAGCCGAGATCAGATCTTCCGCGTGCTCAGCGCACCGCTGAAGATCACAACCATCGAATTTCCAGACGACGAACAGATCGTTGGCGATCCCGCCTGGGGCGAAAACGTGCGATGGGACTACGACACGGACGGTGCCAATCATCTTTACGTGAAGCCGCAGGCGGCGGGGCTGGTCAACACGCTGTCGGTCAATACGAACAAGCGGAGCTATGAGTTCACGCTCGTATCGTCTCCGCTCGGCGGCATTTTTTACCAAAAGGTCCGGTTCAAGGTTCCGACGTCGATCTCCGCCAAGGTGAAGGCGCGCAACGACGCGCGTGGTGAAGCGCCGGACGAAGCCAAGGGTGCAGAAGCCGAAGGATCGCGCAATCCGGATGCGGTTGGCGTTTCTCCCGATCAACTGAATTTCGAGTATGCGATTTCGGGGAGCGCCAGTTTCAAGCCGGAAACTGCCTTTGACGATGGCAAGGCGCTCTGGTTGCGCCTGCCCAACGCAGCGCTGCAGAACTGGCCGGTCGCTTTCATCAAGGACGGCAGCGATTTCGTGGTGGTCAATGCCATCCGCCGTGGCGGGTACCTCGTGGTGCAGCGACTGGCTGATACCGTCGTGCTGCGCTCGGGCGACGATGAAGTGAAGATCGAGCGCGGCCGCCGCCGCATCCTGGGGCTGTTCTGATGCGTGGCAAACAAAATGCGGACAACGTCACCGACGTGACGGACGCGCAGGAACGGACCGTCAAGGGGAAGCTCCCGCGCAATGTCGTCCTCGCACTGGGTGGTGCGGCGGCACTGATGGTTGGCGCCCTGGGCTATTACTTCCAGACCGTCTCGGACGAGCAGATCGACGCCAAGGCTCAGCAAGCGCGAGCCGATGAAATCAAGCAACGTGCCGGCAGCGCGGATACCGGGCAGAGCCTGGATGCGGTCATTCGTGCGCAGGCGGACAAGGCGCGTGAGGAATCCGAGAAACAGCGCAAACTGGCCATTGCGACGGATACCAAGGCGCCCGTCATGACCGCCGGCGATCTCACTAGCGCGGCGAAAGCCACAGGCGCTGCGCCGGATGCGAAGAAGAATGCGGAAGATGACCTCTTCACGTCCTCAGTATTCAAGAGCGGGACACGCAAGTCCCAGGTCGCACAGGTAAAGCAGCCGTCAGGCATGCCGGACGTGACGGATCCCGCGCAGATGCGTGCAATCCAGCAGGCTGTCGCGGCAAAGGCGGCCGCCGCGAATGCTGCGGGGGCGACCCCGGAGGGCGTTGCGCCGCAGGCATCCTCGTCGGATCGCCAGTTCCTGCGCGACGCGGGAAGTCTGAACACGCTGCGAACCGGGTTCGACGGCAAGCTGCCGCGCTGCACGCTGAGCCGCGGCTTCGTGATTCCCGCCAACTTCGCCGGCGGCCTCAACTCGGACAAGCCGGGTGAGTTTCGTGCAACGGTATCGCAGGACGTCTACGACACCGTCAAGGGTACGTGCAAAATTATTCCGGCCGGCACCACGTTGGTTGGGATGTATAGCGCAGACATTGCTGTGGGCCAGGAACGCATCCTGACCGCTTT
Organism: Cupriavidus sp. HMR-1; assembly: GCF_000319775.1. NCBI lineage: Bacteria > Pseudomonadati > Pseudomonadota > Betaproteobacteria > Burkholderiales > Burkholderiaceae > Cupriavidus > Cupriavidus sp. HMR-1. The sequence goes on along the minus strand of NZ_ANKP01000225.1, from coordinate 24,015 downwards.
CGTGCGCATGCAACTGCCAAATGGGAAAACCGTTCCCCTGATGGGCATGCAGGGTGCGGACCCGGACGGCACGGCTGGCAATACAGGCGACGTCAACAACCACTTCCTCAAGATCTTCGGCGGTGCGCTCGTGATCGGCGCCCTGTCGCTGCGTTTCAACGACAACCCGACAACTACCACGGTAGGACCCTCGGGTCTGGTGGCGTACGGCAATGCGGCCGGACAGGTAGCGACCCAGACGGCGCAGACGATTCTGAACCGCAACCAGAACATCCGCCCGACCATCACCACCGAGCCGGGGCAGAAGATGATGGTGCAGGTCAAGCACGATATCGTCCTGGAGCCGTATCGTGACTAAGCGGCTTGCGACGCTCCTGATTGCCGTTGCCGCATCGCTTGGCGCACAGGCTGCAACGATCGAGGCCGTCATCAGCCCCAACGCTATCGTCGTCAAGGCAGACGGGCAGGCACGCGTCCATATGCTGGATGGCAAGCCGGTCCTGTACTGCGGCCTTGACGCGTTCCTTGGCTGGTCCGCGCGGCTTCTCGGCGCGCAGATCGAGCCGGGTGCCGACGACGGACCTGTCGTGACGTTGGCTGGCAAGGCGACGCCCATTGCCCGACTGTTCACGCGAGAAGGCTGGCTGCGACCGGCCGTGCTAAACGATGCGGCGCAAGAAGCCCTGGCCGAGCGACGCGGCGGCTGGGCGTGCGCGCCGAAGACCGAGCCGTTTGCCCAGATGGGCGTTCGCGTCGATCCCAAGATCACAGCCGGCATCGCCATGAACGAGTCGTCGTATCGCGGCCGTCCGTGGCCCTGGACGCTTAACGTGTCGGGTCGCGGCATGTTCTTCGCCACGCGCGAGGAAGCGTACGCGGCCGTCAATCGTCTGCTCGCGAATGACCGTTGCGACTTCGATGTGGGCTTGATGCAGGTGAATTGGTGCTACCACGGCAAGCGTTTTGCGTCGCCGTGGGAGGCGCTTGCCCCAGCGACCAACATCCGCGTTGCCGAAGACATTCTGGCAGAGAACCTTCAGCGCAGCGGTTCGGCCATGAAGGCTGTCGCCTGGTACCACAGCGCCAATCCCGAGCGCGGTGGGCCGTACTTTTCCCGCTTCATGAAACACGTCGCCCAATTCCAATGATCAGGCCGCTCCTCTTCTCCGCTGTTGCGCTGGTCGCGGCGTGCGCTCACGCGGCCGACACTGATCCGCTCGACTTCGACTATCAGGTCGTCGCTCGCGCTGCGGATCGCCCCGCCATGGTATTCAACGACGGCCTTTCCACCTACATTCAACCCCGGCATGGGCAGCTTGTCCAGGCGGACGGCGCCATTCAGAACGGACCTTATTGGGTCATCGATGGCGTGCCCGATGTGCTGCGCTACACCGTGAACGGGCAGCCGGTGGTGGCTCGATGGAAGAGGGCAAACGGCTTTACCTCGGAGCCGGCCAACCCTAGCGGGGATATGCCGCGGAGTCTTGCTTCCGTCTCCGGTCGTTTGGCCTTGATCGGTAACTATGCGGACCTTCCATTGGTACGGGTCGGCCGCTCGTCACTGCCGCTTGCACAGATGGTGAAGTCCATCGCGCCCGCCGGATGGAGTGGCACGGCCCAGAAAGATATCCCGCTTACCGACGACGTTTCGTTGGACGCAAAGGCGGGCGAGAACTGGGTGCAGGCGCTGGCGCGCGTGCTCGAACAGCGCAATCTCTATGCGGAGGTGGACTTCGTTCGCCGGAATATCTCGCTGCGTGCCACGCCGCCCAAAGCGTTCTCTGTAGAGCCGGGCCACGCTGCGCAGACGGCCGGCATGCTGCGTGTTGCCGCGCCAGTCGTGCCTGCGCCAGTGGCCGACGCGGCGCCTACCGCCACACCCCTGCCGGAGGGGCCGACTCTGGCTTCGGCCTTCAATGCGCTGGCCATTCGCGATGCCAAAAATGGTCGCATCGAGGTGCGCTTCGAATCCGAACCGAAGGACATGGAACTGCGCGATGGCTCGGGCGACAAGCTCCGCACACGATGGGATGACACCGAAAAGGTTCTGTCCTTCCCGACGGTCGACAACTTTACCGCCAGCGGTGGCGGCAAGCGCGTGGAGGTCGCGCGCGTGCCAGGCATCAACTTCCTGTTTCCGCGAGACAACGCCGCTGGCCTTGAACGCGTCTTCGAAAAGGATGGCGCGACCTATCTGAGCTTCGCCAAGTCAATGGCGAGCATCTCGGTGTTCGGGGACAACCACCAGGGCGGCGGGGAGCAGAAGGATCGCTACTTCAAGTTCGACGGGGTATCGGACCATCTGACCGTCATCGCAGACGGCAATGTCGTCCGTGTGGACCGCCTGCCGGAGGTCCGCTTCTACGAGCGCGCGGTCCAATGATTGCAATCCGTATCGGGCTACTGATAGCCGGCACCGCGCTCGCCGGTCTTGTGCAAGCCGATTGCTTGGACGAGGCGGCGGCATTCCATCGCGTCAGTCCCGTGCTGGCGCGTGGCATTGCGCAGGTCGAGTCAGGGATGCGGTCGTGGGTAACCAACCGCAACACTAACGGCAGCGAGGACATCGGGCTGATGCAGATCAACTCGGCGCATTTGCCGCGGTTGGCGAAGTACGGCATCACGCGCCAGAGTCTGTTCGATCCCTGCACCAACGCCTACGTCGGCACGTGGATCCTCGCCGATTGCCTAAGCCGCTACGGAGATACCTGGACGGCAGTCGGTTGCTACAACGCCGGCTCGCCCGACAAGCGATTGCGCTACGCCAACCGTGTCTACCAGAAGCTGCAATCCACCAGCAAGTAACCCATTCGAATTCAAACGGAAATCAGCCATGTACCAGTCTCGAATGCTCGCCCGGATCTCCCGGACCCTTTTGTCCGGTGCGGCCGCCTTTGCGGTATGCGCCCATGCGGCGGTGCCGGCCTCCGGCCCCTTTGGCGCAGAGCCGTTCGGCAACTTCGAGCCGACGAAGCCGCTCGCAGGCGGTGGGTGGCAGGTGCTGGCGGGCGAGCGCGCGAAGCCGACCACGGTGGCTGCGGTTTCACCGGCCGTGGCAAGTACACCGAGCGCCGCGCAGGTAGCCGTAACGCCGGTAGCCGTGACCCCAGCTCCGAGCACCGTGCCGCCCCTCAGCCCGTCGGCACCGCTGGAGCGAAGCTGGAGCGTGTCTCCTGCTGACGCGAACTACCGCGTCCTCATTGAAAAGTGGGCCCGGGAGGCGGGGTGGACGGCGGCGCAGTGGGAAGTGGACCAGGACGTGCCCATCGAGGCGTCTGACGCTTTCTCGGGTGACTTCAAAACCGCCGTGCGGCGCGTGCTGTCCGCGACCGAGATGACCGACTACAGCCTGAAGCCCTGCTTCTACTCGAACAACTATGTGCGTGTGGTGAAGCTCACCACGAAGTGCGACCCGTCCAAGTGAGGAAAGCAATGATGTTGACCCGAATTCTTCGCCCGGCGACCGGCGCCGCGCTTGTCTGCTCCACGCTCGCAGGGTGTGTCTCTCCGTCGTTGCTCAAGGACGTGCGCCACGCGACCGACTCGACGACGGCGCAGTCCATGCAGACCACCGAGGACCTGTACGCCCGGATTCGCCGCGACCGGGCCGCAGTCGAAGCCGAACAGGATGTGGCGCGCCCCTACCTCGCTGGCAAACGCGTCCCGGTTGCCCGCAACGTGACGCTCCCCGTCGCGTTGCGCGCCAATGTCGACACGCTCGTCATGTTCCCTGAGCGCTCGACATCGCTCGCCGTGGTCGCACAGCGCATCCAGATGGCGACCAATATTCCGGTCAAGATCGAGTCGGATGTCTACCTGCCGCCGAGCCTCTTGCTGCCGCGCAGCCTGGGCCAGCAGGCCGCACAGCAGCTGCGTTCGACGCAAGGCCAGGGTGCAGTCAATCCCATCGCGCAGGGCCTGGGCCCGGCGCCGACCCTGAACGGCCCGCTGCCCGGCGCGCTGACCGCTGGCGGCGGCCTGTCCCCGGCTTCGCAAGCGACGCCGCTGCTCGATAACGCCCTGAACGTCGAGTTCAAGAACAGCGAGAAGATGCCGCTGGCCACCATGCTCGATACCGTTGCCACGCGCCTCGGTATCAACTGGGAATTCAACAGCGAGAAGGGCGTCATTCGCTTCTACCGGCTCGTAACGAAGACGTGGCAACTGCCGATGCAGGCCGGCACCAACTCGTTCACCACCGAGTTCAAGCAGTCCGCTCAAGGCTCGAGCTCAGGTAGCACCAGCGGCGGCCAGAGCAATCAGGTGGACGCTGTGGCCAAGTCCGAGATCAAGGATCAGGACGATCTGGCCGGTGTAAAGAAGAGCATCGAGCCGGCAATGACGCTGGTGGGTAACGCGGAACTCAACCCGGCGACCGGCCTGTTGACGCTGCGCGATACCAAGGAAGCGGTGGATGCCGCCGACGAGATCGTGCGTCGTCAGGTGGCGATCTACTCGCGCATGGTGACGCTCAAGTTCCAGATGATCGACCTGACCGTGTCCGACAACGGCGAGGCCGGTGTTGACTGGAATGTCGTACTGACCAAGGCGTTGAACAACCTGCCCGGCTTCACGGCGACGGCGCTGTCGCCCGCCACGCTGGTCTCGTCGTCTGCCGGCAGCCTGGGGTTGAACCTGACATCGGGTGGCTTCAGTGGGACGCAGGCCATCGTCAGTGCGCTCAAGCAATACGGCACGGTGACGTCGAACCTGACGATTCCTGTCTCGATGCGCAATCGGCACGGTTTCCAGTACAACAACCGTCGTACGTTCTCGTACGTGTCCGGCACCACACCGGCGGCCTCGAGCGTGGGCGGCACGGGCGGCGTCCCCGGCATCACGACATCGACCGCCACGGTTGGCTTCAAGCTGGCCGTCTACGCCGACGCGACCTCGCGCGATGACGTGAACCTGACGATCGCGCTGGACCAGTCCAAGCAGGATGGCCCGCTCGAAAAATTCACGTCCGGTTCTGGCGACAACCAGCAGTCGGTGCAGACCATCAATCTTGTCGGCAAAGGCATCCCCAAGCAGGATCTCATCGTGCGCAATGGGCAGACCGTTCTCATGACGGCGCTGGATCAGGATGACACGCAGAACACGCGCCGCACGCTCGGCGAGTCCTTGCCGATGATCCTGGGTGGATCGCAGACGGTATCGAAGACCCGCACGTTCACCTTGCTGCTGGCAACCGTGATGGTGCAGGACCAGGGCGAGGCGAGGTAAATCATGCGCGCACTTCGTCAATTCGTATCGGATCTGGTGAACCTGTATCAATGGAGCCTGCCGGTGGCTGTAGTGACCTGGCTTCCTTGGCTGCTGGCCGTCGCCATTCAACCTCGTGGGGACAGGATCGGGGTAGGGATCGTGATGGCGGTGGTCACGCTGTTCGGCCAAGGCTTGCTGGCTGCCTACAGCCTCTCACTGCGCGGTCGGATGATCGTATCCGATGACAACTACTGGACAGTGCTGGTGGACGGTACCGCCCGCGGCGCCATTTCCGACGCCGAGTACGCCGCGATGCGCGAGCGTGCCGTGTTCTCGGTGAGTACCTATCTGCGACAGGCCGTCAATGTCGTAGGCGCTGGCGTGAACGTACTTCACTGGCTCATTCGCAATATTCCGGTGATCCTGTTCTGGATTGCGCTCGGCGGATTGTTGCTCGCACCGGAGGGTACTGTCGTGGCGATCAAGACCATTCTGATTGCGGCGCAGACGGACCCCGAGCGGCTTGCGGTTGCAATCGTGCAGTTTCTGCTGCCCATGCTGATGTCATCGGCCGCACTCGGCATGCTATTTCTGTACCAGCAGTTCGGATGCCGCAATGAGTTCCGCGCAGCGTGGCAGGATGAAATGCGCCGGCGACTGGACCTGTTCCCGATTGGCGAGATCACCCTCACTCGCATCGAGAATCATCAGTCCGTCATTGCCGACGAGCGTCGTGCGTTCCGGACGTTTCTGCGCCAGCGATGCGGCGTGGCGGAAGCTGCCGCGAGCGCTGCAGAAGGGGCGGCACGATGATTGTCAATATCCATGGCAAGACGCTTGCTTTCGGGATGAACTGGCGGACGCTCACGGGCAATGCGCCGGCGCCGGACCTGGCCGCCAAGGTGGCAAAGGAGGTCAAGGCAGGGCGGATCTGGCATGACGGCGCGGCGCTTCACATGGGGTACCTCGCGCCCGAAGATGCACAGACCAAGATCAAGGACAAGATCTACTCGGCCGCCGTTGCCATTGCCCGCATCCCGGACCTGCTGCCGAACGTGTTGTTCGCGTATCGGCTGGAGAACGCAGGTGCGCACGTTGGGTATTTTGTCTGCGGCATCCTGAAGGGCCGCCCGCGCGTGGGCTTCGACCGCGTCATTGCGGATGAGGCCACGCTCTCGGAAGTGGTCAGGGACTTCGCGCAGAAGGCCGGAGGCTCGTTCCGACTGGCCGGCAATCTGCCGGAGCTGGCCCAACTGGTGACGGTGACAACGCCGCTGAGCTTTGTCGAGCTGCATCTCGACGCGATTGCCGCCGCCGCTGACTCTCATACGGCGCTGCGCAAGCCGAGTGCTGCGGCGACCAAGAAGCGGTTGGCGATGCTGGCGATTGTTGGGCTTCTTGCTGCCGTCGGCGGCAAGTACGGCATGGCCGAGTACCAGGCGTACCAGATTCGCAAGAATCCGCCACCGCCGCAGAAGAGCCCCGCGGAGCGGTATGCCGAGGACATCATGGCACGCTCAGTTGCGCCATCGGCCAAGGCGGCAGTCGCCATCCCGCAGTTTGCTCGTTGGTTTGCGGAGTCTGTACCGGTTGTCGTGGGTGGGTGGAAGCTCGCCACCATTACTTGCAAGACCGTCGTTTCCCCGATGGCGGAGTGCGAGGCGGTCTACAGCCTGGATGCGAGCAAGAGCGGAGGCGGCACGCGTGGTGCGACGAACACCACGTTTCTGGCCGATATACCGGATGTCTTCGCCAATCCGCGGTTCGGGAAAGACGACAACGACGTGACGGTGACTGCGAAGGTGCCGTTCGGCCCGCCGACGCCGCTTGGCAAGCTACTCGAATCACTGCCTACCAGCATGGCATTGCGCACTGACCTGGGTTCGACACTGCAGTTAATGCGGCCTGCGACCACGAAGGCAGTGCTCAACGAAATGGTGCCGTTCGGCGCGATCCCGCCAGAGGGACTGGGGTCGGTACCGGCGATCTACCGAATTGCCACCTGGGAGATCAACGGCCCGCTGCGCAATGCCGGCATGGTCGGCGCTTTCCCACCGAACGTGTCCGTCAGTGAACTCACCCTCACCGTCAAGCTGGACGCCGACCCGTCCATCAACGACTCCAAATTCATGATCGAAGCCAAGGGCGACGCCTACGCGCGCGATGGAGCACACCAATGAAACGAATCTCGACCGCACTTCTTGTTTCTCTTGCCGCCGGCGCTGCGCATGCGGATGGCGTGAAAACCATCACGCAACAACTGCTGGAGAAGGATGCGCAACTCGCCCTGCAGAAGCTCGATCAGGATCTCGCAAAGGGCAATCCCGCGCCGACATCGGTGGCCGCCGCGCCAGCGTCGTCGGAGCAACGCGCGCGGGACGAGGCACCGAAGACGATCGCACTCTACGGCGTGGATGGTCGCGCTGCGGGGCTGCCTTTGACCTTGCGCAGCTACGTGAAGTGGGGCGACCAGGTGTATGCGGCCAAGGTAGGCGGCTCGGTGCGCGGTTACAAGGTGGTCGCCATCTCCGAGGCGGGGACGAAACTATCGCGTGGCAAGCTGACTGTGAACGCGGCCCGGGTCGACGAGGATGCCGTGATTCTGGCAGGCGAGCAGTCGGGTGGTGAAGTCCGTGCGACGTCGAAACAAGCCGGGCCGCTTCCTGGCGGAACGCACCCCGGCGGCATGCCACCAGTTTCGGGTGCTCCCCCCGGCTTTAAGCCGCTCCCGCCGGTGACGCCTCCAATGCAGCCGAGTCCGTCATCTACGGGCGCCCCGGCGCAGGTCGGCTCGCTGGCTGCGCCCGCGGCGGCGCCGGTGAAAGGTTGAGACCGGTCATGAAAATCTTTGGCAAGTCCAAGACCCTCATGCCGGCCTCGGGCGGTGGCATTACCGTGCTGTCGGGTACCGGCTCGGTGGTGCAGCCTTCGGTGACGGTTGAGCCGGTACTCGCCGCTGCCGACCCGCATGCATCGCCGACCACGGAGATCCGTACAACCGACGATCTGCCATCGTTCGTGCGAGTGATCTACGACGAGCTGGGCATGGCTCAATCCCTGCGGCACCAACTGTGTCCAGTGTTGGTTGAGGAGGGCGTCGCTGGTTCGCGCGGCAAGTTCGCACTCATTCTGCTGGCCGAGATGCAGCACTCGGACGTGACCGAGGAAATCCTTCGGCAGTCTCGTCTGCATTATGAAGCGGCCACGCCTTTCTTCTACACGGCCGCGCCGCAGGTCATGACGGCGCTGTCCCGTGGCGTGGAGGGACGGGTACGGCGCGCGGCTACGGCCGTCCCGGGGGCCCGCAACGCCAATGCGCTCTGGCAGACGTTCCTTGCGGCGGCTCAGTTCGCGCTCCGGGAGCAGGCGTCGGATATCCATTTCGAAGCCAAAGACAACAGCGAACTCTCGCAGATCCGCTTCGCCATTGATGGCCACCTGGTGTCGCCACCCGAATTCCAGATTCGCACGGGCGATCTGCTGGATATGCTCGGCCACGTCTGGCAGAAGGGCAAGGGCGGCTCGCAAGGTCTCTTCAGCCGCATCCTGCCTCAGCAGACGAGCGTGCGCGCGGAGGTCGAGAGCGTACCGCTGGTGTTTCGCTGGGCATCGATGCAAAGCGCCGATGGCCACCTGACCGTCATGCGGGTCAACCGGGAGAAGGCGGCGACGAACGATGTCGATTTCGTCAAGGACCTGGGATTCTTCCAGCAGCAGGCCGATGTCATCGACCGCTGCACCATGCAGATGGGCGGGGGCGTTGTGTTGGTCGGTACCGTTGGGTCCGGCAAGACGACGACGGCCCATGCGGTGATGCAGCGTCTGCCGGGCTGGATGAACAAGATGTCGATCGAAGACCCGGTAGAGCTGATGGCGCGCGGCACGCACCATTTCTCGGTGTCGCGGCATCTGGATGGCGCCAACCGGGAAGACGATCCGTTCATTGTGGCGAAACGTCAGTTGAAGCGGATGAACCCCCACTTCGTCATGATCGGCGAGGTGCGTGACTTCGAATCGGCAGGTCTCTTCCGCGATGTGGCCGGCGCTGGCCTCCGGGCGCTGACGACGGTCCACGCACCCTCGGCGGTCGCCGCGACAGACCGTCTGGCTGACAGCGAGCTGCGCATTCCGCGCAGTGTGCTGGCCACGCCCGGCTTCGTGAATCTCTATGTCTACCAGGCCCTGTTGCCGAAGACTTGCGAGTGTGGCCACCACGGCGTTGAGGCCAAGGAGATTCTGGGGGCGGCGAAACTGCAGCAGATGGAAAGGCTCTTCCAGTTCAACGTGGACGGCATTCGGCTGCGCCGCCTGGAGGGCTGCGACAAGTGTCGCCGTGCCAACCTGCCGGATCTGAACGGCATCCGTGGCCGGGTCATGGCCGCGGAGATGTTCGAGCCGGACGAACTCGACCTCATGTATATCCGCGATGCCCGCGCCATCGAGCTGCAGGCGCATCAGCGCGAAAAGCGGGAGACGGGCTTTGATATCCCGGACTGCACGGGCAAGTCGGTATTCGAAGTTGCCATGTACCACGTGTACGCCGGGACGGTTGACCCGCGCGAGGCCGAGCGCATCCTCTCGCTGGACGGCTACGAGCAACGCCTCAAACGCATGCTGAACCGCGTCAAAGGAGGTGCCGCATGATGTCCCGTATCAAGGCGCTGCTGCGCCCCCGGAAACCTCTCAGCACGGGGGCTGCGCGTCTCCACGCCTCTGTAGGTCGCTTTCCCGACAAGCTCTGGCGTGCGCGCTTCGAGTTCGGTGCGAAGCGGGCCGACTACTACTACGACCTGGCCATGCGCATCGAGAAGATGCCGGGCGAGCCGATCTCCAATCACTTCGCCAAGGATGCCGCGCGGCGCGCCGGCGAGCCTCTTGGCATTCTGGCTGCGTTGTGGCTGGCGCGTACTGAAGGTCTGGATGGTGAAACGCAGGAGTCGCGTCTGGCTGAAATCCTGCGCGGAACTGTCCCGGATGAGGATCTTGCGATTCTGGCCGTAGCGGAGCAGGGTGGTGACCTAAAGCAAGGGCTGTTTAAGCTCGCAGAGAACCTGCGTGCCATGCACGACGCGAAGGCGAATATCGTGATCATGCTGGCCAGCCTGGGGCTCACGCTCATCATCCTTCACGTGTATGTCGGCGCCATGGCGTTCATCGTGGCGCCGATGCTGGATCGCAGCTTTGCCAGTTTGCTGCCGGTGGATGCCTACGGGCCCATTGCCAAGACCTTCCACTACGCGGCGCAGTTTCTCCGCAACTGGGGCTGGCTGGTGCTGGCCGGAGAGCTTGCACTGGGCTACTGGGTAGTCAAGGCGCTGAAGAACTACACCGGGAAGTACCGCCAGTGGCTCGATAACAAGGTCATCCTGTTCGACTTCTTCCGGCGCTTCCAGGGTGCGCAGTTCCTCTCGGCGCTGTCGGCGGTGACGCAGCGCTTTGGGGGCGATTCGAAGAATCTGTCACCCGCGTTGGATCTCATGCGGGAGCACGCCTACCCGTACCTGGCCCAGCACATCGAGCGCATCCAGATCGCGCTCGAAGACAGTCCGAATGCCGGCGGGAAGATTTTCGACACAGGACTGTTCGACCGCGATACCTCGTTCCGTATTCAGGACATCGCTGAATACGAAGACGATCTGTCGAGGATGCTGGGCACTGTCTCCCACACCCTGCTGCAGACGGCGCCGCGCGAGCTGGAGCAACGCGCGTCGTCGTTCAATCGCAAGGCATCGATCCTGCTCATCATCCTCATTACCAGTCTGGCCTTCATGCCGGCGTTCATGGCGCGCGAGCTGAAATCCAGCATGCAGACCAACAGCATTCGTACACATCAGAAAAGCATCAACCCATCCGCCCTCCCATCCAACTGACAAGGAACAACGAAAACATGGACAACCGCAACCTGCAAGACAACCGCGCGGCCGCCGATGAGACGGCCATCGATGCCACCGTTCCCCTTAACCAACTGAGCCGTGCCGAACAGTGGAAGCGCATTCGCAGTAATCCGCGGCTGCGCGGGCAACACGGGGGCATTCTCGACGAATACGGCTTCTACCTGCTGCTCGCCGCCCTGACCCTCGTTGCCATCCTGGTGCTGTTCTCGCACAACTCGGTGGACACGCAGGTCCAGCAGTTGACCACCGAACTGAACAACGTTATGGGCAAGGTGAAGACGAACTACCGTGGCCAATACAGCAAGGTCTCCGTCACGTCGCTGATCGACAACGGTGTCTTCCGCGATCTGACCACGATGACGGACACGGGCGGCACGATCTCGGTGCAACCCGGCGGCGGCACGCTGACGGTGGCGCCGGCACGTCTGCTGAGCAACAACGACAGTGTGCAGTACACGGTACCGAATCAGCCGGATGCCGCGTGCCCGGCGATTGTTGCGGCCTTCCAGAGCAGCGCCGGCCGGATCGTTGTGAACGGCACCACGATCAAGGATGTCGGCGGATCGGTGGACCCGAGCAAGGTGAAGTGCTCCGGCGACAGCAACACCCTCAACCTGTTCATGTCCTGACGACAACGCTAGTCGAATAGACATGCCCGGCCAAATGGCCGGGCTTTGGCATAGGAGAGCGGATTATGTTGTTGAGCAATTATTCGATGGGCCTGCTGGTGGGCAGCATCGCCTTGGTCGGGTCGGTAGCCTGGGCCTACGCGGATCAAGAGGAGAACCTCGCGATTGGCACGGGCAACTACATGTCCAACATCGCACAGGCGGCGAACACGTACACGTTCGAGGCTTTCACTGCGCTTGCGAAGAGTCCGACGGGATCGACCAACCTGACCGTGGGTGGCAAGACGATTGGCGTGGCCGATCCGTTGCACCCAACGGTGCAGGATTTCATCAACTTCGGGTTGCTGCCGATCGGGTATTCGGACATCAGCCCGCTCGGGCTGTCGTTCAAGATCGATCTCACGCCGACGAACTGTGCGGGCGATATCTCGGGCTGCTCGATCCCTGGGCTTGTTTATTCGACGGCGGGTTATCGCGACGCTTTCGGGCGGATTCGTACGGATTTGATGGGCGCTGCGGTGGTCAAGGCGGGGCAGGACGCCGGCGTGACTTTTGCAGAAACGCCGGCGACCATCACAGGGATGGCCGCAACATGGCAGGCACCCAATCCCGTGGTGGGGCAGCCGGTGGGCGTCCTAGCGATGCGCGTGGGATCGAGCTCGTTGCTCGCGCAGTCCATGAACCAGTTCTACAAGCGCGACGGCTCCCTGAACTTGACAGGTCCGATGGACGCTAACAACCAGGCCATGAATCGGGTTGGAAATTTCCAGTCGAATGGTTCCGTATCGGCAGCTGGGAACGTGGCAGCAAGCGGTAACGTTACGGGTAACATGGTGGCAGGCAACGGCCTTCAGTCCTACGGAAACGCATCAGTGGCGGGTACGCTCGGCGCGGCACAGATCAATACCAGCAATGCCCTTGTGTACGGCAATCAAAGCACTTTGGGCAACCAAACCGTGGGAGGGGCTATCACGGCTCAGAACATCATCTATCTGGCCTCGACAGCTTACGCAGGATGGGGATGTGCGGGGACAGCCATTACGACGCAGCCGGACGGCCAAGTGCTGTCGTGTCAGGCTGGTCAATGGAAGGTGGTGGGCGGAGTTAGCCAAGGGCAGATTGTCGGAACGTTCTCTTCACAACGGCCAGGCGGGGGTTTCACTGACATTGGCTTTTGCTACACGTGGCCTGGTGGTGACGGGCGAGAGAATGCTGCTGGCGGGAAGGTATGCCCTGATGGCACTTTGGGCTTTGTTGGGGGTACCTACAATACTTCGGGAGGGAGTTAAAAAAGCCGGCGAAAGCCGGCTTTTTTTCTACTACGCAGCGACAGCAAGAGGTCAGCCCACGTACTTGTTCCGGTTATTAGCCGGGATCTTGGCCTGCACGGTGTCCACGACGGACTTGTAGCCGTTGCACGCTGTGGCATCCAGATAGTCGGACTGACCTTGAGCAAGCGGATACCGCTGATAGAACGTAGTGTGATCGCCGCTATCGCATGCGGTTACCGCGTTCATCGCCATGACCAGGGCGAGCACGTCGTTTGCCGGTTGCGCCAGCGAAATGTCGGCCAATGTGACAGGCTGCGTTTCGTTAAACGTACTGCCTACCCATGCGCCGACCGTGATCGGCTGGCCATTGGCGTCGAGCTGCGAGGGTACGCCCGTGATGCTGCTTGCGCTCAGCAGGCGCAGCGTCACGCGGGACGGCAGATCGTGCCGGACGCCGTAGTATTCGATGGCCGTCAGCACGTCCTGATAGGTGTGCAGCGTATCCTGCGCTGAGCCAGGCACGATCGAAAGATAATTGATGCCGCCGCGAGTGCGATCCGTCGAGGCAATCACGTTATTGCCCGAGAAGAGCTGCAAGACCGCGGAAGACGCGGTTGTGTACGCCTCGGCCAACGCTTTGCCCCCCTTTGAAACCAAGTAGGTGATGCGCTTCGATGCTGTGTCCGATACCGGCGTGATGACGAAATTCGTCAGATCGGTCGTCACATACGGCGCAACCAATTCCAGCGTGTCGAGTTTTTGGGTGGAGTTGTCAACCTCCGAGGAGAACGTACCACCCGTTGCGATCAGGCGGATCATGCCAGAAGGCGCCTGCGTCAGGCTCATTCTAAACGCGCCGGATGCGTCAGTGACGGCCGAGCCGATGGCATTACCGTTCGAGGCGTCCGCGTTAAGGACATAGGCCGTCACCGTGGCACCGGCCGTGGGACCCTTCACCACGGACCCGGTAATCTGGTTGGTCATCGCGCCCGTGGCCGGCTTGCCGGTGTACGGATCGTTTGCAGTAGGGGTGGTCGTGGGCGGCGTGCTTCCGCCGCCGTTGCTACCGCCGTTGCTAGTACCGTCGCCACCACCGCCACCACAGGCAGCAAGTGCCAGCAGTGCAGCAGCAGAAACGATGGAGAGTGCGAACTTGGTCTTTTGCATTTTCTTCTTCCTCTGTTGTTCAGGATGGACCGCGATCGAATCGAATCGCTTAATTCCATCCTACAGGCCTGATCCGCATGTCAAGCCCGCTAAAAAATCAACGGCCGCGATTGTTAAGGGCAGCCTGAATCTTCTTGTCGGTTTTGTACTGGCTCAGCGCGTAGGTCGACCAGATCGCAGCCGGAATCCAGCCGATGATCGTGAGTTGCAGGATCAGGCAGATAATCCCCGCAAACGGACGTCCAATCGTAAAGAACTGGAACCACGGTAGCAGGATCGCGAGCAGCAGGCGCATTTGTCAATGTCAAAAGTGGCAAGGACCGCAAGAATACAAGATTGCGGACCGTCCTGGTATCGACAGCTCCGTTGCTAGTCTGAACCCCCAATAAGTGGGGTTATCGTGAGCGGTACAGCGTCGTCCCGCAGTGGTTGCAAATGTGGTACTGCCGGACCTTAATGAAAGCTTGCTCGCGCCACACGCGGATACTGCGCGACCCACAGCGATTGCAAGACATACCGCCGGCCGCATTCCCGGGATTGGCCTTGGCGTACTGTTCGACGCTGGGCGGGCCCGGACGGGTGAGGACGTAGGCGATAAGTCCGAAGTACGAGAAGACGAAGCATGTAATGGTCCAACCGAACTTCGATCGGTCATCCCTCTGGGACCACCGGAAAGCCAGGTAGGTTGGGATGATAGTGACAGCAAGCACAGCAAAATAGCCGTTCAAGGTTCAACTCCAGTGTGGCACCCGGACGAGCGCCGTGTTTCGCTACTTGCGGCGACGGTTGCCACCGCGGGTGGCCGTGAGGGTTCCGTTGCAGCAAGGGCATGTGAACGAGTGGAGAAGTTCGATCTTGTCCGATGAGTTGGATGCCAGATAAGGCGTGCCGCATTTACGGCACGGCCAGACCGCGAGCTCCTCGCTCATGGCCATTGATCGAGCTAGGTGCATGGAACGCTCAGGCGGCACCTTGCAATCGTCGGCAAAGAACGTTCTGTTGATGTCGATGGCGGCGACGAAGCTCTCGGGCGTCGACACGTCACGCGCGATGGCCGAGCGAAACAGCCACATCTGGAAGGTCGATTGCACGCGGCGGGGCGGGGTCTCGATGAACCAAGTCAAGGACGAAGGTGGCTGGCCAGACGGCGACGATCGGCCATGGATCCTGCGGTACGCGTCGCGGGCGACCTCGAGACTGGTATTGAAGAGCGAAGACACGCTCTTGGCACGGCACCCGAAGTAGAGGAATGCTTCGAAGAGGGCATCGCGCACGAAATTCTCGAGACGGAATTTTCCCCACGGCTCCGAATGCGGCAGCTTGTCCGTGCGCATCGGCGACGACTCCATCAGGAAGTGCGCAATGAGTTCGCGCGTCAGCCTTCCCGCGTGGGTCTCCAACCAGAACATCTCGTCAGCGAAACGCCAGTGGAACAGCGGAACCAGGCGCTCGGATATGGCGACATCCATTTCGTGCTGTGGTACCGAGCGGAGATAGGCGGCGAGTTCGTTGGAGATGCCGACCAGCGGGGCGGCCAGCACCGACATGTTCAACATGTCATAGAGCGCTGTGATGTAGGACCGATTGGTGTGTTCGAGGGCGAGCCGCTCGACGATTGAGAGATCCGCCGGCAAGGACGCCTGCAACCGTTCCATGGTAATCGTCGGGATCCCTCCCTCGATGAAGGACCGCCAGTCCGCGACGGAGGAGAGCGCAGGTGCGAAAGCAAGGAACGGGGTGCAGAAGACCTTATTGGAGTGTGTCTGATCGCTACGCAACGAGAACAGATCGCTATGGGTAACGCGGAAGACGCGTTCCAACTCCGGGCGCACGGCCACGGCGTTTACAACGTAGTTGCTGATGCGAAGATTAGCCGAGAGGGCGCGATCCTGGACCCAGCTTGGCAAAATGAACTGCTCGAAGATCGAACGCGAGGGGTTCGTTTGCATGTCAGGCTCCAGTGAGGCCAATCAGTTCGTTATGGAAGGACTCAACCCGACGGCGCAGCGACAGCAATGCCGCGCCGTGTTCCTTCTTCTTGATGGAGTTGATCGTCGCGCGGAGCTTACTCAGTGCGTCGTCTAAGTCGGCGCACAGGCCATCGATGCGAAGTGCTGTGCTGCGGGAATCTGCCGCCTGGGACTCGTGAGCTTGAATCTGGACGTTGATGTCACCAAGGTGTTGCTGGGCCTCGCGCAATTGCGCCTTGGCCTCATCAAGTTGCCGGTTGGCCTCGATTACCGCCTCTGCAACGTCCTTGTACTCCGGCGGCACCACTTCGACCCGGACCTCCCTGACAACCTCTCGGATCTTCGATTCAGCGAGTGTCTTCTGCAGTGCGGTTTTCTCGGTGGTCAGTCGCTGCACGAGAACCTGCAGCGACTCGACGGTATTCGCCTGTGAATTCAACGCTGCCGTGGAGCGGTCCAGTTGCTCCTTCTGCGCGAGCTTCTGCGCGTCGGAAACGTTTGCCTGTTCTCGCATGGCACGCATCTGTGCTTCGAGGTCACGCTGGCGCTCGAGGCTCTCGTTCAACTGGTCTTCGGCCGCCTGGAGCGTAGCCATGACGCTGTTCAGCTCCTGGTGTGTTTTGCGCGACCATTCGATGTACGGGATGATGTCCTTGCGCGAGTACGTTTCATCGGCCTTACGTGCATCAATGAATCGCTGGATCTCCTCTTCCGTAATGTCAGCGCGCTTCAGGATGGTCAGTTCGCCGAGGTTCAGAAAGGTGATGGCGTCTGCGTTGTCGGAGAAGTGGTGAAACGCCTGGAGATACTTGATAGCCGAACCTCGAGAGATGCGCAGCGCCTTGGCGGCGAAGGAATACAGCAAGGCATCTGCCTCGCTCTGCGCGCGCTCTCCAGCCCCGAAGCGCTTCTGGACTGAGGTCAAGATCGCGTGATAGATCTGGAACATGCGCGAGCCGATGGCGGTGTGCTCGCTCAGGATGCGTCGGCGAGAGAGTTCGATCTCTTGCGCCGCCTGAACGATCCGGCCTATTGCCGCATTGTCGACGTACTGGCCCAGCTGGTGAACGGCCAATTCGCGTAACGAGTTCGATGCGCTCGGATTAACGATATCGAATCGCGGCTTCTCGTCTTTGTCTTCGTTTCCTTTGTTATCCATTGTTGCCCCGTCATGAAAGGAGAGTGATGCGGACCCGTATGCGCCGCACCTCCTTCAACCTACCACTCGAAAAACAATGTCAAGTGAGACGAGAAACAGATGCAGCGAGCAGGCTGAAGCTTATGACGTTATCGAGTACTCGTGAGGACCGAAAGCGAGGCAAAACCATATCGCTTTCAACGTCCAAGCTCGAATCAGCGGTGCTTCAGTGCTTCTTTTAACGACTTGGGCTGAGGCATTTTAAGGTTAGTGCCACTTCAGTGGGGACTGCCTGTCTATACAGGTTGCGTGATAACGACCCGCTAAAAGGGCGAAGAAAAGGAACATGTTCCTTTCAAAAAGGGCGAAAGCTCCGTTCCCGGACATCTGATTCGCGGTCAAAGCTGCTATACAGGCGAGCCTTGCCAGGCCTCTTATTCGGGTGTAGAGTTATCTCACCTTCAGCGTCACAGACGCATCGATATCGCGGTGGCTACCCAGCCTCCATGTTGCGCCGGAAACATCGCGCCACGTACCGCCAAATTCCCCTGATTTTCCGCCGCACATAGATAGCGCCTTTAAGACATGCATTGCATGCCTTAAGCGCGTTGTGATGCGCGCTTCCATGGATTCCTTGCTCGTCCGAGCATCGAAGAATCGCCTGGCATCCGCCAGGAAATCCCTTTTAACGTTTCTCGAGAGAAACCATGGAATCCTTTGCCAACAACCTCATCAAGCGCCCGCTCAAGCTTCTCGCATGGTCCTTGGCCCTGTTTGCAGCTTCGCAGTCGTTCATCGTTGCAATGTTTGTCTCTGCTGTTCTGTTCTTTTACCTGAAGGAGAAGGCGGTCCAGTGGAGCAAGGTCGTACCGGCAGCGCCGAAGGTATCGACGCCGGACACTCCGGCAGAACGTAAGGCTACCCCGGTTCAACCGGCGCAACCGCCCGAGACGCAGTACGAACGCTCGGCAGTGGTTACGCCTATCCGTCGCACCGGAACGCATGACCGTTCCTAACTTCTAGCCGCCCAATTCTGGGCGGCCTCATTCCACCTGTCGCGGGTATTCGATACCCGCCGACAGGTGGGTCTTCGGATACTCGTCCGGAGACCATCATGGAAACAACGGCAGTAGGGTGGCAGCTGGACTTCTTCGGTGAAGCGGCCGCTATCGTTGTGCCTCCTCCGAAAGTCGATCCGCTGCCCGACCCCTCGCTTTGGAGCGAATCGGTTCGGGAGCAGATGATCGACGCGCTTATCAGCTTGGCTTGTGACAGCCGTCGCGGCGACAACATGCCAGAGTCACTAGTCGATTGTGCTGATCTCTTACGTGACCGGATCCGCAACAAGTCTTCACTGGACCTGGAGGACTACTCCATGACCCTCGGCTGGATCTTCGGTTACTGGGACGGTGCACTGCCCTATACCTACGTCTGTGCAGTGTGCGGCGTGAGTCCCGAGGTGCTACAGGACGTCATCCTTAACCATGCTCGCCTGAAAGCCGACCTCGATGAGGTGCGCCGACAGTGCTGCGGGTCTCTTCTCTGATTTCCCCATGTCACTCTTCAATCTTCTCAAGCAAGCGGCCATTTCTTTGCTTGGCCACAAGAACCCTACACCACCCAGCGCGAAAGTTCATGTGGGGACCGGCGCAGACAATGAATTTCAGATTCACATTGGCGGCGTGCCCCATCTCTTTCGGGACGAGGGCGATCGCGTGGTGCATTTCAGGGCCGTATTCGACCGGACGATCCAACACACGTCGTTCGGTGACAAGTTGTTGCCCGAAGTGATGCCGCGATGGAGCAAGGTCGGCGTGCACGACGCAGATGGCGACACCCTGCAGTCCGTTGCGGAGAGAGTCGTGCGTGACGCAAAGCTGAGCGCGTCAGTGTCGCAGCAGGAGGATTCCAAAGCGGAGGTTGCTCGGCAGCATTCCACTGGCGTTCAAAAGGCTGGTCAGCTAGATGATCGTGCGGTGCATCGTCGCCAGACTTCTGCATCTGACGCTTCGTCGTCGACGTACACCGTCGGCACGCTGCTCGAATGGGGAGAAATGGAGTTCCCCAATCGAAAGCCTGGCGGCAAACGCACCTACACATCGTTTGCACTGAAACTCGATACGGGCGCTGGCGTGAAGACGCTGCAAGGCGAGGGCCTGAAGGATGTCCTGGCTGATGCCCGTTGCAAGGTGGGCGAGCGCGTCGGCGTCAAACGCCTCTATAAAGAGAAAGTTCCTGCATTCGACCAAACGACGGGACAGCCCCTTCGTGACCGAACAACGGGCGAGCAAAAGCTCTGGGACCGCTGGGTCTGGTCGATCAATCGCATTCATTGACAAGGAAGCATATGGCATCCGTTAACAAAGTAATCCTCGTGGGCAACCTCGGTGCCGATCCCGAAACCCGTTATCTGCCGAGCGGTGACGCGGTCACCAATATCCGCATCGCTACAACCGATCGGTACAAGGACAAACAGTCCAATGAGTTCAAGGAAGCGACCGAATGGCATCGGATTGCATTCTTCGGCAAGCTGGCGGAGATCGCCGGCCAGTATCTGAGGAAGGGCTCGTCCGTCTACATCGAGGGGCGTATCCGTACTCGCAAATGGCAGGACCAGTCCGGCCAGGATAAGTACAGCACCGAGATCGTTGCCGACCAGATGCAGATGCTGGGCGGTCGCCAAAACGGCCAATCTGCTGATGATGACGCGAGCGATGGCGCTGGACGCCGCGCTAGCGAAGACCAGTCGCATGGTCAACGTCAGCAGCGTTCGACGAGCGGCGGTGCCAGCACACGCAATGCGCAACAAGGCGGCTATGGCGGTGGCGGAGCGCAGCGTGATGGATTCGACGGGTTCGACGACGACATCCCGTTCGTGCGCCCTCTGGCGCTCGACGGAATTCCCTTCCGACGCTAAGGCGCATCGATCGAAGGGCGGCCTAGCGTCCCATTGACTTCTAGGTCACACTGCGTTGTACATCTTTTCCCTACTTCTGCCGGAATCCGGCAGAAGTAGCGGCATCTCTCCTGTCTGCGCGGCGCTCGCCGCCATCCACCAACTTCCAATCACGCATGACGCCATGCTGAAAAGACCTTCTGGCTAAGCCGGGATGTCTTTTGAGCAAGCGTTTCTTCGCCTGTTACAGGCATCGACCCACCACTCCACCAGGAGTCATCCCATGCAAGATATCAGTGTGATTGTGAAGAGCTGGAAGGCAGAGCAGTGGGACGCCCTCATTGCTCAGTATCTGCCAGCCGGCATCCTCACGGATGCCTTCTGGCGTGGTCGGCCTGGTCCCTGCCCGATATGCGGAGGCAAGGACCGGTTTTCCTACACCAGAAACCGCGGCCGCGGCGACTGGGTATGTCGCAAGTGCAATGACGGTAGTCCTGCTGGTGGTGACGGCCTGGAGTTGATCCGTCGATACACCAACATGTCTTACTCGGAGCTGAAGCGTCGGCTCAATGGACAGTGCAGCGAGCCGCTTCCACCAGTCGCGGCGCGGGTGCCGGCACGCGAAGTTGTGCCGCCAAGTGAGCTGATGCGTCGCGTCATGAAGCAAATCAGCAATTCAAAGCCGGTTCAACCCGGCGATGCAGTCATGCGCTACCTCGCTGCAAGGGTGCCGGGCCTACGTGCCCCTATCCCTCAGTCGCTACGTATCGCCGCGCAGGACTATTGGCACGAGCGAAAGGTGGTCGGGAAGTTTCCGACCATTGTGGCCGAATACCGCCTGGCCGACGGCAGGCTCGCCACTGTGCATCGTACGTCGTTGCATCCGGACAAGCCGGAGAAAGCGATGGTTGTGTCGGAGGACGGCGAGATCCTGCCTAGCAAGCGCAACTACACGGGAGCGCTGCCGCTCGATGGTGGTGCTGTCCGCTTGATGTCGCCGCGCCATGGCGAGATCGGCGTGGCCGAAGGCATCGAGAATGCCTATGCCGCCTACATGCTGTTTCGTGTGCCGACCTGGTCGTGCCTCAACCGAGTGCTGATGAGCAAGTTCGTGGTACCGAACGACCTTGGGATTCACACGGTGCACATCTTCGCTGACTTTGACAAGGTCGATGCGAAGACTGGGAAATCGCCAGGCATGGCCGACGCGCTCACGCTGCAAAAGCGCCTTCGGCGTGAAGGCTTCAACGTTGTGCTGCATCGACCGAAGGTTCGGGGCAGCGATTTTTGCGACGAATGGCGCACGGTCTATCAGTTGCGCGAGATCTCGCAGCAGGCGGTCGCCGCCTAGTTTTCTTCCGCCGCATACGCGGCAAGCCTTAATTTCTGCCCTGTGGGTTCGCCCACAGGGGCGGATTCCCTTGTGGCAGTCTCAACGGAGAATGCAATGCCACAGAAAGGATTTACGATGATCGTGAACAAGCTGCACATCCAAGCCATGCGGAGCACTGCAACCCAGGATGTCCAAGCGTGGAAGTCAGAGGCACAGTTCTTCCACGTCTACAGGAAGGACGCAAGCAACAGCTTCACCCTGGTCGAAAGCAATCTTTCGTATGAATCGGCGGTGGATTTCTGCCTTGCCCCTGGCACGCTTCACTGATGTGAGCCCAAACCTTAAACAAAAAGCCCAGCGATCATATCGCTGGGCTTTTTTTTGTTTGTGGCGTGCGGACTTGGCCTACGCTTTCTTGCGTGCCTTGGCACCTCGGTAGACTGCCACGACAGCTTCCACCACGCAGTAGCAGATCACGGTGGCGAAGACGAATCGATTAATGTCATGGTTGGTCGAGAGGAAGTCGAAAAATTTCATGTGGATCTCTCCGTCAGGTTTTCTGTAGCTTGCCACATAACTGTTGGTGGTCAAGCCCTGGGCTAGTACCGGGCCATAGCGTCATTGAGCGCTCCAATGTCGATGCCGGCCAAGGGGTCGATGAGGTCGCTATCATTCCCCTCCATCGCGTCTTGCATTGGTCCTGTCGCTGCAGGAGGCGCAGCTACCGTCGGCACTGATAGCGGTGCCTCGTTGTGTGGTCGAGGCTCGGCACCTCGCATTATCGGCTCCTGAGTTATGGGAGCAGGCGTCCGCGCTGGCGTGGAATCTAAGCCTCCTGCCGGTGAACCTGACACTGGTGGCCAGACCACGGCCTCTTGCCCGCCGGCCCGTCCTGACTGGAGTCCCCGCAATGCCAACATGCGCAGCATGAAGGACCGCTCTCGTGGATCTGAGAACTGACGCAGGTAAGCGAGCAAATCTGGCTCGACCAGCGTCACGGTCATTTGAACCTTATCCATGGCCTTACCTTACGCGGCTCGGCTTGCCTGCCGAGTGGCGGCACCGATCGTGTAGAAGCCGCGCACGTTCGCGAAACAGGGGGAGTCCATCATGTGGATGGGGTTCAGCGGAAACGCAGCGCGAATGGCAGGTGCATAGAGCTGCGCGCCGCCGCCGGTCAGGATGATGGCACGCAAGTCGTCGGTTCGGCCGACGCGCGTCTGGATTTCCTTTACGGGCTGATTTGTGAGCGCCATCGCTTCAGACAGATACGGTCCCATATCCAGATCCTCCCCAAAATACACGAGCGGCTTGGATTCCCGAATGGCCTGGTCGATGCGCTCGATGCCGGCATCCGGTTGGTTGCGGTCCGCGGAGATCAGGCTTGCGACCTGCTGATAGATGCGCGCTGCGCCGCCTGGAACGCCACCGCTGCGCGTGTCGTCGACCGTGTAGCCGCGCGCCACAACCCAGTCGGTCGTGAAGTAGCCGACGTCGATCACCAGGTACGCGTTTTCCGGATCGTAGTTCTTGCCGCGTTGCTGGATGTAGTTGATCAGCGTGCCCAGCGGCTGGGGCAAGGGAAGCACGCTGCCGATATGGATTTCCCCCCAACCGAAGTCATGGATTCCCGCGAAGCGGTCCTTCAGGTGCGCAGCGTATTTCTGCGTGTTGTGAACGGGAAGGCCCAGCACAAGGCGCTCCACGTCGCGCGCGCCAGCGTAGTGCAGCGCGCCGGCGAGGAGAGCGGCGTAGCCCGGAGTCGTCGCGAAGTCTTCCGAAAGTGCGCGGCCGGTGTGATGCGCGCCACTGATCGATACGCCGGGACCCACCTCGTACCGCGCACCATCAACTTCGACGCTGAGGACATTGCGGCCTTTGAATACCCCCCCACCGAAGGAGTTCAGGGAACTGTTCGCTGCGAGCGGTGCGAGCGACGGGAACATATTCGTCGCGATCTCGGCGCCCATTGCCCAAGCGGCTTTCGTATTGCCGTAGCCAACGTCGATGGCGATGGTCGGGTGCTTGATAAGTTCGTTCTGTTGTTTCATGTCAGCGACCTTTCAGATGGATTGAGTTTGTTTCGGTCGATGCTCCATCGGGAGAGAGTCTGCGTCCTGGTCCGAGCAAGTGCCACCAAGTGGCACTTGGTGGCACCATGTCCTATCTAGTGCCACCATGTCCGAGGACTTTGATGGCACATGGTGGCACTTGATTTGACCAAGTCCCACCTGCTCCGACGTGGACCGACTCCGTGGCACATCGCTATCACCCACTCTACCGTTGAAAAATCGAAGTCAAGCGCCGAAAGCTGATCGATTTTGCGTGTGATACGTTGCCAGCGATTCGTTC
Source organism: Cupriavidus sp. HMR-1 (assembly GCF_000319775.1). Taxonomy (NCBI): domain Bacteria; kingdom Pseudomonadati; phylum Pseudomonadota; class Betaproteobacteria; order Burkholderiales; family Burkholderiaceae; genus Cupriavidus; species Cupriavidus sp. HMR-1. The sequence continues at coordinate 157 of NZ_ANKP01000225.1, read as the reverse complement.
CGTGGTTTATGCTTGGCGCACCTACCGCGTCCCCGACGCATCGACTCCGCCGCCATCGGGCGGCACAAAACTGCCTTCGATCCTTCCTCACGGAGGGGTACTGCAGGGCTCACTGTTCATGCCGGAAATTGCACCGGCTTTTTTTTCAATCAAATCA
>NZ_ANKP01000224.1:0-29375 GCF_000319775.1 Cupriavidus sp. HMR-1 | reverse complement strand
CGACCGGTGCCTGCGCGGGCGCCGCCCGGGCTGGCGCTGGAGCCGGAGCCGGTGTTGCATCAGGCGTGGCCGCCTGCACCACCGTGGTCGGGGAGAAAGTCTGGTTGGACGGCTTGGCGCCGGCCGGATCCAGCAGGAACGTGTATGCCCGCGTGACCTTGCCGCTGGACCAGCTCATGTCGACCAGAATGTCCACGAACGGCTCGCTGAGCGGCTGGTTCGAGCGGACGGTCGCAACATAGCTGCCGTTCGGGCGCTGCTGCACATCGAGCTTGACGCTCGAGATGGCTGGCAGGTACGTCAGCCCTGCACGCGCATAGGCGGACGGCGGGGCAAGCTTGACAGCCAAACTGCCCGCTTCCTCGGCCGACACGCCGGTGATATCGATTTCGGCCTGGAGCGGCTGCCCCAGGTTGGACTGTACCCGTAGTTGCCCGAACCCCGCGGCATACGCGGCCGGCTGAACAAGCAGCAGGCCGAGAGCCGTGACGGCCAGCGTTGACCAGCGCTGACGGACATTAGGCGCATCTTTCCGGCGATGTAGGCTCACACTCACCTCGTGCTCCGTTATGTTTTTAGTAGCAAAAGTTAACCCGACCCCAAAACGCATGGCAGGCAGCGCGGTACCGGTTCCAATCGAATATCTGCCCGGACGCACATCACTTCCCGTCACCTCGCATCCCGGACGCAGGGTGACGCTGACCCCGTTGGCCTAGCTCATGCCGGCTGTATTGTGACGCAACCCCGGGGAAAATAGCCACCCGGATGCAACAACGCCGCGCTGTGGCGCGGCGTTGCAGGCAAAGCAGCAGATTCTGTTGCCTCGCTGCAACGATGCGGCAAGGCAATTTCGGGAATCAACCCTCGATCAGAATGCGCAGCATACGGCGCAGCGGCTCGGCGGCGCCCCAGAGCAACTGGTCGCCAACGGTGAACGCCGAGAGGTATTCGCCGCCCATCTGCATCTTGCGCAGGCGACCGACCGGAATCGTCAGCGTGCCGGTCACGGCGGCCGGCGTCAGGTCCTTCATGCTGGCCTCACGCGTATTCGGCACCACCTTGGCCCACTGGTTGTTGGCGGCCAGCATGCCTTCGATCTCGTCCAGCGGCACGTCCTTGCGGAGCTTGATCGTCAGCGCCTGCGAGTGGCAGCGCATCGCGCCGATCCGCACGCACAGGCCATCCACGGCGATCGGGCTGGCGCCGGTGGCGCCCAGGAAGCCTTCGCCACGACCCAGAATCTTGTTGGTCTCGGCGCCGCCCTTCCATTCCTCGCGCGACACGCCGTTACCGAGGTCCTTGTCGATCCAGGGGATCAGGTTCCCGGCCAGCGGCACGCCGAACTGCTTGGTTTCGTCGGCAGACAGGCCGTGCTGGGTCGACAGGATCTGTCGGTCGATCTCCAGGATGGCCGAGGCCGGATTGTCCAGCAGCGGCTTGACCGCGGCGTTCAGCGTGCCGAACTGGGTCAGCAGCTCGCGCATATGCTGGGCGCCACCGCCGGAAGCAGCCTGGTACGTCATCGAGGTCATCCACTCGACCAGGTCATGCTCGAACAGGCCACCCAGGCCCATCAGCATGCAGCTCACGGTGCAATTGCCACCGATGAAATTCTTGACGCCCTTCTTCAGCGCGTCCTTGATCACACCCATGTTCACCGGATCGAGCACGATGATCGCGTCGTCCTTCATGCGAAGCGACGATGCGGCGTCGATCCAGTAGCCATTCCAGCCGGCTGCGCGCAGGCGCGGGAAGACGTCGTTGGTGTAGTCGCCGCCCTGGGCGGTGAGCACCACGTCGCACTTCTTCAGCGCTTCGATGTCATTCGCGTCCTTCAGCGTGGTTTCATTCTTGGCCATGGCCGGAGCCTTGCCACCCGCGTTGGACGTGCTGAAGAAAATGGGTTCGAAGTGGTCGAAATCACCTTCTTCCTGCATGCGCTGCATCAGGACGCTGCCGACCATTCCTCGCCAACCGACGAGACCTACAATCATGACTTACCTCGGATGTGATGTGAACTTCCCCGCCATTTTCCTCGCCCGGCGTGGCTGCGCGGGGAAGACGGGCAGGCACGACGAACGATCTAGGGGATCGTTTTGGTAATCGTTTTAATCGTCGTGGTGGTCAGGCCGAGCGAATCCACGCCAATCGAGCCGCGCTTGGCGGTACGAGCAGCGAATGCAGTCAGAAGGGACTGGTGGAATCGGGCCATAGCAGGACAGTCTACACGAATTTGCGACAGCGCCGCAGGGGAAATAATGGGTGTTTTGTAGCTGCTGAAGGGCTTTCCCCCCTCTCCCACACGCGGGAGAGGGGGCGGGGGAGACGGTAATCGGCAACAAATTGCGAATTCGCATCTTGCACCGCCCGGCCATCCCCCGCAGCCCCGCTCCCGCCTTGCGGGAAAGGGGAGCAAACCACTCGGCGCCTGGCCTTATTACAGTGCCGCCAGCACCGCCTCGCCCATCTCGCGCGTGCCAACCTGCTTGCAGCCCGGCGTGATGATGTCGGCCGTGCGATAGCCCTGGGCCAGCACCTTCTTGACGGCGTTCTCGATGCGATCGGCCTGTTCGGCGCGGTTCAGCGAGTAGCGCAGCATCATCGCGGCGGAGAGGATCGTGGCCAGCGGATTCGCCACGCCCTTGCCGGCGATGTCAGGCGCCGAGCCGTGCGACGGCTCGTACAGACCCTTGTTGTTGGCATCGAGCGACGCCGACGGCAGCATGCCGATCGAACCGGTCAGCATCGCGGCCTCGTCGGACAGGATGTCACCGAACATGTTGCCAGTGACGATCACGTCGAAGCTCTTCGGTGCCTTGACGAGTTGCATCGCGGCGTTGTCCACGTACATGTGCGACAGCTCGACGTCCGGGTACTCCTTGCTGACGTCGATCACGATGTCTTTCCAGAACTGGAAAGTCTCGAGCACGTTGGCCTTGTCGACGCTGCACAGCTTCTTGCCACGCTTGGCTGCGGCCTGGAACGCCACATGCGCGATGCGGCGGACTTCCGGCTCGCTGTAGCGCATCGTGTCGAAGCCTTCGCGGGCGCCCTTGAACAGGCCATCCGGCGCCTCGCGCACACCGCGCGGCTGGCCGAAGTAGATGTCGCCGTTCAGTTCGCGCACGATCAGGATATCCAGGCCGGCCACCAGTTCGGGCTTCAGGCTCGATGCACCGGTCAGTTCCGGGTAGCAGATGGCCGGACGGAAGTTGGCGAACAGCTGCAGATGCTTGCGCAGGCCGAGAATGGCCTGCTCGGGACGCAGCGGACGCTCCAGGCTGTCGTACTTCCAGTCGCCCACAGCGCCAAACAGGATGGCGTCGGCTTCCTTGGCCAGCTTCAGCGTGTTGTCCGGCAGCGGATGGCCTTCGGCCTCGTAGCCAGCGCCGCCAACGGGCGCGGTTTCCATCTCGAACTTCTCGTCCAGTGCGTTGAGCACCTTGACAGCTTCGGCAACGATCTCGGGGCCAATGCCATCGCCCGGCAGAACTGCAATCTTCATCTTTCTGATCCTGTAGTTTGTCTTGCCTCAGCCAACCACGCGGTTGCCCAGCCACGGCATCTTCGTGAGGCGCTCGGCCTCATATGCCTTGATCTTGTCCTTGTGACGCAGCGTCAGGCCAATGTCGTCGAAGCCGTTCAACATGCAGTACTTGCGGAACGGGGCGATATCGAACGAGTAGTTGTCGCCGCCCGGCGTGACCACCACCTGGCGATCCAGATCGATCGTCAGCTTGTAGCCAGGGAACGCGTTGGTCTCGTTGAACAGGTGGTCGACCTGAAGGTCCGTCAGCACCACCGGCAGCAGGCCGTTCTTGTAGCAGTTGTTGAAGAAGATGTCGGCGAAGCTCGGCGCAATGACGGCACGGAAGCCGTATTGCGTGAGTGCCCACGGTGCGTGCTCGCGCGAGCTACCGCAACCGAAGTTGTTGCGCGCCAGCAGGATCGAAGCCCCTTGGTAACGCGGCTGATTCAGCACGAAGTCCGGGTTCAGCGGACGCTTGCTGTTGTCCTGACCCGGCTCGCCGACGTCCTTGTAGCGCCACTCGTCGAACAGGTTCGGGCCAAAGCCCGTGCGCTTGATCGACTTCAGAAACTGCTTCGGAATGATCGCGTCGGTATCGACGTTTTCACGATCGAGCGGCGCCACAAGGCCGCTGTGTACGGTGAACTTTTCCATGTGATGTCCTTACTTCTTCGTCGCCGCGCTCTCGAGCGAACGGCCCGCAGCCTGCGTGTCCTTGCCCAGGCCGGCCATGGTGTTGCAGCCGGCGATTTGCAGCATGCCCAGACATGCCAGCAGCGTGATCACGAACTTTTTCATATGTCTCAATGCCGATCGGCGCCGGCTCAACCGAGCTTGCGAATATCGACGAAGTGCCCCTCGATCGCAGCCGCGGCAGCCATCGCCGGGCTCAGCAGGTGCGTGCGGCCACCGGCGCCCTGACGGCCTTCGAAGTTGCGATTCGACGTCGACGCGCAGCGCTCGCCCGGATCCAGGCGGTCAGCGTTCATCGCCAGGCACATCGAGCACCCCGGCTCACGCCATTCGAAGCCGGCAGCCTTGAAGATCTTGTCCAGGCCTTCGCGCTCGGCCTGTTCCTTCACCAGACCGGAACCCGGCACCACCATCGCCAGCTTCACGTTCGACGCGACCTTGCGGCCCAGCTTCTGAACGACCCATGCGGCGGCACGCATATCTTCGATGCGGCTGTTGGTGCAGGACCCGATGAACACCTTGTCGATGTTGATCGACTCCATCGGCACATTCGGCTGCAGGCCCATGTACTCGAGCGCGCGCTCCATCGCGTTGCGCTTGTTCGAGTCCTTTTCCTTCTCCGGATCCGGAACGCGGTCCTCGATGCTGATGACCATTTCGGGCGACGTGCCCCAAGTCACCTGCGGACGGACTTCTTCGGCACGCAGCTCCACAACCTTGTCGAAGTGGGCGCCGGCATCCGAATGCAGCGTGCGCCAGTACGCCACGGCCTGGTCCCACTCCACGCCTTGCGGCGCGAATGGACGGTTCTTGACGTATTCGAGCGTGACATCGTCCACGGCCACCAGGCCGGCACGCGCGCCGGCTTCGATTGCCATGTTGCAGACGGTCATGCGGCCTTCCATCGTCAGGTCGCGAATGGCCGAGCCGGCGAACTCCATCGTGTAGCCCGTGCCGCCCGCCGTGCCGATCTTGCCGATGACGGCCAGCACGATGTCCTTGGCGGTGCAGCCGCGGGGCAGCTTGCCTTCCACCTTGATCAGCATGTTCTTGGCCTTCTTGCCCAGCAGCGTCTGGGTGGCCAGCACATGCTCCACTTCCGACGTGCCGATGCCGTGGGCCAGCGCGCCGAACGCGCCGTGCGTGCTGGTGTGCGAGTCACCGCAGACCACGGTCATGCCGGGCAGCGTGGCGCCCTGCTCCGGCCCGATCACGTGAACGATGCCCTGGCGGTGATCGTTCATCTTGAACTGGGTGATGCCATAGGCATCGCAGTTCAGGTCGAGCGTGTCCACCTGGAGCTTCGAGATCGGGTCGGCGATACCTTGCGAGCGGTCGGTGGTCGGCACGTTGTGATCCGACACGGCCAGGTTGGCGCTGATGCGCCAGACCGGACGCTCCGCCAGCTTTAGTCCTTCGAACGCCTGCGGGCTGGTCACTTCGTGAAGCAGGTGGCGATCGATGTAGAGCAGCGTGGTGCCGTCTTCCTCGACGTGGACGGTGTGGTCATCCCAGAGTTTGTCGTAGAGCGTCTTGGCCATGATGCGAGTGGCGAACCGTCCGCTCTGCCCATCCGGGGCAGCAGCGGCGCGGGTCCGCGCATTGGTTTGCAGGGGAATTGTTTTCCGGATGCCTTCGCGGGCAAGCAGGTATTTTGCTGCGATTCCGGCAAGGCCGGGGGATTGCTTGACATCGCAATCGATTATGCCATGTGGGCCGGCCGCCAGCGGGTCGGAGAGACCACCCGGGCGGCGGTCATTGGCGAAAGGGGGATTTCGCGGATGGCGAAGGGGCCTTTGACGTGGGCCAGCCCGCCTCCCCTCTCTCGCGGACGAGAGAGGGGAGAAACCAGCACCTTACCCGCCCAGATACGCCGCGCGGATGCGGTCGTTGGCCAGCAGGTTCTGTCCGGTATCGGCCAGCACCACCTTGCCGGTTTCCAGCACATAGCCCCGGTCGGCCACCTGCAGCGCCTTGTTGGCGTTCTGCTCGACCAGGAACACGGTGACGCCCTCATCACGAATCGTGCGAATAATGTCGAAGATCTGCGCGATGATCAGCGGGGCCAAGCCAAGCGTCGGCTCGTCCAGCAACAGCAGGCGCGGCTTGCTCATCAGCGCGCGGCCGATCGCCAGCATCTGCTGTTCACCACCCGACATCGTGCCAGCGCGCTGGCTAGCGCGCTGATTCAGACGCGGGAACAGCTTGAACACGTGCTCGATGCCCTCGTCGATCTCATGACGGCTGGCGAAGAACGCCCCCATCTTGAGGTTCTCCAGCACGGTCAGGCTCGGGAAGACACGGCGGCCTTCCGGCGAGATGGCCATGCCCATGCGCATGATCTCGTGCGTGTTGCGCCGCGTGATGTCCTGGCCCTCGAACGACACCCGGCCGCTGGACGCGCGCGGCGTGCCGCACACCGTCATCATCAGCGTGGTCTTGCCGGCCCCGTTGCTACCGATCAGCGTGACGATCTCGCCCTTGTTGACCTCGATCGACACACCCGACAGCGCCTCGACCGCGCCGTAGTGGGTATGGACGTTTTCCAGCTTCAGCATCAGTCCTCTCCCAGATAGGCCTTGATCACGCGCGGGTCGTTGCGCACTTCCTCGGGCTTGCCAACCATGATCGGCTTGCCGTGCTCCATCACCAGGATGCGATCGGACACGCCCATCACCAGGCTCATGTCGTGCTCGATCAGCAGCACCGAGATGTTGAACTCGCGACGCAGCTTGTCGATCAGCTGCTGCAGCTCGATCTTCTCCTGCGGATTCAGGCCCGCGGCCGGTTCGTCGAGCATCAGCAAGCGGGGCTTCGTGATCATGCAGCGTGCGATCTCGAGCCGGCGCTGATGGCCATACGACAACGTGCCCGCCTCGCGGTTGGCCACGCTGGTCAGGCCCATGCGCTCCAGCCATTCGGCGGCACGGCCCAGCGCCGCGCGCTCGGCGTGGCGATAGGCTGGCGTGGCCAGCAGCCCATGCAACAAACCTGCCTTCACCTGCAGGTGCTGCGCGACCATGAGGTTCTCCACCACGGTCAGCTGCTTGAACAGGCGAATGTTCTGGAATGTGCGCACCAGACCGCGGCGTGCAACCTGATGGCTCGGCAGACGCGCGATCGAGTGGCCGTCGAGCATGATCTCGCCGGCCGTGGGCTTGTAGAAACCGCCCACGCAGTTGAACACGGTGGTCTTGCCCGCGCCGTTCGGGCCGATGATGGCGAAGACCTCGTCACGACGCACATCGAACTCGATGCCGTCGACGGCCAGCAGACCGCCAAAGCGCATCTGCAGGCCGGATACTTTCAGCATTTCTGCGCTCATCGCGGCAACTCCACGTGGGGACGGCTTGCGGGCAGCAGGCCCTGCGGACGCCACATCATCATCAGCACCATCACCAGACCGAAAATCAGCATCCGGTACTCGGCGAAGTCACGCGCCACCTCGGGCAGCACGGTCAGCAGGATGGCAGCCAGGATCACGCCAAGCTGCGAACCCATGCCGCCGAGCACAACCACGGCCAGGATCAGCGCGGACTCGATGAACGTGAAGGATTCCGGATTGACCAACCCCTGGCGCGCCGCGAAGAACGCGCCGGCCAGACCGGCGAACGATGCACCCAGCGTGAACGCAGACAGCTTGATGCGCGTGGGATTCAGGCCCAGCGAGCGGCACGCGATCTCGTCCTCGCGCAGTGCCTCCCAGGCACGGCCCATCGGCATCCGGATCAGACGACTGGTCACGAACAGCGTGAAGCCCACCAGCAGCAGCCCGAGCAGGTACAGGAAGATCACCATGTGCTGGCCGGTATAGGGAATACCGATCAGGTCATTGAACGTCTTCGCCCCTTCCACGCTGGCGCTGCGTGCCAGTTCGATACCGAACACGGTCGGCTTCGGAATACCCGAGACGCCATCCGGACCGCCGGTCAGGCTGGTCAGGTTGTTCAGCAGCAGGCGAATGATTTCGCCGAAGCCCAGCGTCACGATGGCCAGGTAGTCACCACGCAGCCGGAGCACCGGGAAACCGAGCACGAAGCCGAACGTCGCGGCCAGACCAGCGGCCAGCGGCAGGCACTCCCAGAACGTCAGGCCGAAGTACTGGTTCAGCAGCGCGTAGGTGTAGCCACCCACGGCGTAGAAACCCACGTAGCCCAGGTCGAGCAGACCGGCAAAGCCCACCACGATGTTCAGGCCCAGGCCCAGGATCACGTAGATCAGCGCCAGCGTGGCCACGTCCACCGCGCCGCGTGAGCCGAGGAACGGAAACACCAGCCCCACGGCCAGCAGCAGCCACACCGCCCTGCGTTGCCGCTGCGCGCCCATCGCGGGCAGCGCCGGCAACTTCACGGCGCCGCGCGCGCGCATCAGCATCGGCTTGAACAACTGGAAGATGAACACCACGGCCACGGCGATCCATACCGGACGCCAGTGCGGCTCGAGCACCACCTTGTAGCCGTCGAGCTTCAGTTGCAGCCCGAGCAGCGGCACGGTCAGGATGGCCGTCAGCACGGCGGCCGTCACCGCGTTCTTCAGCGTGTCGGAGACCGACGTTTGCGGGACGGACGCCCGCGAAATCGAAGTCGCTTGAGTCATGTCGTCCTCCCCTTAGACCTTTTCCACGTCGGGCTTGCCGAGCAGGCCCGTGGGACGGAAGAGCAGCACCAGGACCAGCAGGCCGAACGCCACCACGTCCTTGTACTCGGCCGGCATGTAGCCGGAGGCGAAGGTTTCGGCCAGACCCAGCAGCACGCCGCCGAGCATGGCGCCCGGGATGCTGCCGATGCCGCCCAGCACCGCCGCCGTGAAGGCCTTGATGCCAGCGATGAAGCCAATGAATGGATTGAGCTTACCGATCGTCAGACCAATCAGCACGCCGCCCACGGCGGCCAGCATCGCGCCGAGCACGAACGTGAAGGAGATCACGCGGTTCGTGTCGATACCGAGCAGGTTAGCCATGCGCATGTCTTCCGCGCAGGCGCGGCAGGCGCGGCCCATGCGGGAATGGCCAATGAACAGCGTCAGCACGATCATCAGCACCAGCGTCACGCCCACGATGAGCAGCCGCGAATACGGCACGGTCACCGTGAAGTCGCTGCCCATCTGGAATTCGATCGCGCCAGAAATCAGGATGGGCACCGACACGTCGCGCGCGCCCTGCCCAATCTGGACATAGTTCTGCAGGAAGATCGACATGCCGATAGCCGAGATCAACGGCACCAGGCGCGGCCCGCCACGCAGGGGGCGATACGCCACGCGCTCGACGGCATAGCCGTAGCAGCCTGTCACGGCGACGGAGACGATCAGTGCCGCGCCAAGCACCAGCGGCAGCGGATAACCCGCCTGCGCGCCAATGGCGGTCAGCGTCACGAGACCCACGTACGCGCCGATCATGTAGATCTCGCCGTGGGCAAAGTTGATCATGCCGATGATGCCGTAGACCATCGTGTAGCCGATGGCGATCAACGCATAGATCGCACCCAGCGTCAGGCCGTTGACCAGCTGCTGAGTGAACTGTGGAAGAAATTCGTTCATGCGAGGGACCTTGTGGATCGGGAAGCCCGATGCGGGGAGTTGACCGCCGTCATGTGGCGATCCATCAACATCGAACCGATACCAAAACGCCCCGCTCGCCGGGTCGGGAGCGGGGCGTCTCGCCAGAATGGCGCCGGGATTTAGTTGGCGGCGGTCTTCGTGGCGTCCTTGTGCCACGTGTAGACGACGAACTTGAACGACTTCAGGTCGCCCTTCGCGTCATATTCAACCTTGCCGATCGGCGTGTTGAACGCGTTCTTGTGCATGTAAGCGGCAACCTTCGTCGGGTCCGTGCTCTTGGCGCCCGTGATGGCATCGCCAATGATCTTCACGGCGGCGTACGCGGGCATCTGGAACGGACCGTTCGGGTCACGCTTCTTGTCGGCGAAAGCCTTCACCAGGGCCGCATTGGCCGGATCGGCCGAGAAGTCGGCGGGCAGCGTCACCAGCATGCCTTCCGAAGCCGGGCCGGCGATGGCGGTCACGTCCTTGTTGCCAACGCCCTCGGGACCCATGAAGGTCGCCTTGACGCCCTGCTCACGCGCCTGGCGCAGCAGCAGGCCCATTTCCGGGTGGTAGCCACCGAAATAGACGAAGTCCACGCCTTGCGACTTCAGCTTGGTGATGACAGCGGAGTAGTCGGAATCACCGGCGTTGATGCCTTCGAAGACCGCCACGGGAATCTTGGCCGCTTCCAGATCCTTCTTCACCGAGCTGGCGATGCCCTGGCCGTACGACTGCTTGTCGTGCAGCACGGCAACCTTCTTCGGCTTGACCTTGTTGATGATGTACTGGGCGGCTGCCGGACCTTGCTGGTCGTCACGGCCGATCGTACGGAAGATGAAGTTGCGCTTCTTCGTTTCGGTCAGCTGCGGCGCGGTAGCCGACGGCGTGACCATCACGATGCCTTCGTTTTCGTAGATATCCGATGCCGGGATCGTTGAACCCGAGCACACGTGACCAATCACGTAGTGGATGCCCTGGCTCACGATCTTGTTGGCCACGGCCACAGCCTGCTTCGGTTCGCAAGCATCGTCCATCATGACGGCTTCGAACTTGTTGCCGTTGGCGCCGCCGGCGGCATTGATCTGTTCGATGGCGGTCAGGGCACCAGCCTTGACCATGTCGCCGTACTGGGCGACCGAGCCGCTCATCGGGCCGGCAATGGCGATCTTGATGGTTTCGGCGTTGGCCGAAGTAAAGGCAGCGAGGCCGGCAGTGGCAAGCACGGCGGCCATGGCAGTGGACGTGAGACGGGACAACGTCATCAGGAGCTCCTCGATTATGTATTGGTCATCCGGGCAGAGTCGGCATGACCGGCGCAATCGAACAACACCCGCGGGAATGCGCCGCCTGACGTGGCGAACGGTACGGCCCAGAGCGGAAGTCGGGCCTGCGGTGAAGAGTTGATGCTTGTGCGGGGCCCGGCATGTGTCGGCGCCCGCCAGACGACGGTCGCCAAAAGTTCGGAAAGACAACGTTGATGCGTTCTCTATTGCGCAAGCGCTTCGCCTGCCCCGCTTTCCAACACGGCTGGCCGGAAGGGTGGCCCGGCTGCCGGTCGGTAAAGCAGCCCGCATTATAAAGGGAAAGTTGCAACCAGATAGAGTGAAGTTCTTCGAATTTGGGGAAAACCCGACAACTTATGAAGACCGTTGCAACCCGCCGACGGCAGGATTCGCCGCCAAAAGCTGATTTCACAACAATTGTGCACAGCGGCATCTGTGGCGCGCCGGTTGCATTGGGCCACCTATGGCAACCGCAGGGCTAGCCCCCCCTACAAGGACATGAGATCGCGCGAGTCAATGATCGGCGCCAGCCTCAGGCTTGACCGCCGCGCTGCCCCGCTCTCTGCGGTGCAGCGCAACACGCAAGGCAAAAAAAACGCCCCGGCGGACCGGGGCGTTCTTCAGCTTGCGTGACAGCAACCAGATCAACGCTTGGCCAGATCCGGCACTTCGCGTGCGGCGGCGCCGTTGAACAGCTGGCGCGGACGACCGATCTTGTATTCCGGATCGGTGATCATCTCTTCCCACTGCGAGATCCAGCCCGGCGTGCGTGCCAGGGCGAAGATGCAGGTGAACAGCGAGGTCGGGATGCCCAGCGCGCGCTGCACGATACCCGAGTAGAAGTCCACGTTCGGGTACAGCTTGCGGCTGACGAAGTACTCGTCTTCCAGCGCGATCTTCTCGAGCTCCATGGCCAGCTTGAACAGCGGGTCGTTGTGCAGGCCCAGTTCGTTCAGCACTTCGTAGCAGGTCTCGCGCATCAGCTTGGCGCGCGGGTCGTAGTTCTTGTACACGCGGTGGCCAAAGCCCATCAGGCGCACGCCCGAGTTCTTGTCCTTGACCTGCTTGATGAACTCGCCGATGTTGTCGACGCTGCCGATTTCTTCCAGCATCTTCAGCGCGGCTTCGTTCGCGCCGCCGTGAGCCGGACCCCACAGGCAGGCCACGCCAGCGGCGATGGCTGCGAACGGGTTCGTGCCCGACGAACCTGCCAGACGCACGGTCGAGGTCGACGCGTTCTGCTCGTGGTCGGCGTGCAGGATGAAGATGCGGTCCAGCGCGCGCTCGAGCACCGGATTCACGGTGTACGGGGCGCACGGCGTGGCGAACATCATGCGCATGAAGTTGCCCGAGTAGGACAGGTCGTTCTGCGGGTAGATGTACGGCTGACCCATGGTGTACTTGTACGCCATGGCGACCAGGGTCGGCATCTTGGCGATCAGGCGGATGGCCGAGATCTCGCGCTGATGCGGATCATCGATGTCCATCGCGTCGTGGTAGAACGCGCTCATCGCGCCAACTAGGCCCGTCAGGACGGCCATCGGGTGCGCGTCACGGCGGAAGCCGCGCAGGAAGAACTGGAGCTGCTCGTGGACCATCGTGTGGTTCATCACCGAGTTCACGAACTCTTCCTTCTGCTTGGCGTTGGGCAGCTCGCCCTTCAGCAGCAGGTAGCAGGTCTCGAGGTGATCGCACTTCTGTGCCAGTTGCTCGATCGGGTAGCCACGGTACAGCAGTTCACCCTTGTCACCATCGATATAGGTGATCTTGGAGTTGCACGAAGCGGTCGACATGAACCCCGGGTCATAGGTGAACTTGCCGGTTTGTCCGTACAGCTTGCGAATGTCGATCACATCCGGGCCAACGGTGCCCTTGTAGATCGGCAGCTCAACGCTGGGGGAACCATCGGAAAACGATAGCGTGGCTTTCACATCGGACGGCGTCATGTCGGTTCCTTCAAATACTGTGAATAATAGTGTTGACCAAACTCAGACCGAACGCAGCAGGCTTACAACCCGTTGCATCGGGGGCGTGTCGAGCTCACCGTCCAGCTCCTTGCGGGCAAGCAGCAGGTCCATCAACTCGTTGTCGCCAAGCTCGAACAGCTCGCTCAGCGATGCCACGTCCTCGTCGGACAGGCTCTCCTCGTAACGGTTGAAAAAACGTTCGACGATGATGTCGTTCTCCAGAAGGCCGCGGCGGGCGCGCCAGCGTAGACGGGCACGTTTGTGCGGATCGGCCTGATGGGAGAAAGTGGTGGAAAGACTCATGGTCAGCCTTCTTGCGATCGGCGCGCCACCCGATTGATACCGCATCGGGCTGACGCGCCGCTTACTTCAACTACAGACTGTCTGTGTTCGTACGGATTCCGCCCGGTACGCACAAGGCAGTTTATACCGGCGGATTAAACAGCGCGGCGAACCATCAATTCCTTGATCTTGCCAATCGCCTTCGTCGGGTTGAGGCCCTTCGGGCACACATCGACGCAGTTCATGATGCTATGGCAACGGAACAGACGGTACGGGTCGTTCAGGTTGTCCAGCCGCTCGCTGGTGGCCTGGTCACGGCTGTCCGCGATAAAGCGGTAGGCCTGCAGCAGACCGGCCGGGCCAACGAACTTGTCCGGGTTCCACCAGAACGACGGGCACGACGTCGAGCAGCTTGCGCACAAGATGCACTCGTACAGGCCGTCCAGCTCGTCACGTTCCTGCGGCGATTGCAGACGCTCCTTCTCGGGCGGCGGCTCGTCGTTGATCAGGAACGGCTTGATCGAGTTGTACTGCTTGAAGAAGTTCGTCATGTCGACGATCAGGTCGCGCACCACGGGCAGGCCGGGCAGCGGACGCAGCACGATGCGGTCCGGCAGCTCGCGCATGTTCGTCAGGCAGGCCAGGCCGTTCTTGCCGTTGATGTTCATCGCGTCCGAGCCGCACACGCCTTCACGGCACGAGCGACGGAACGAGATCGTCTCATCGAGCTTCTTCAGCTTGACCAGCGCGTCCAGCAGCATGCGCTCGTGACCGTCGAGTTCCACCTCGTAGGTCTGCATGCGGGGCGCGGCGTCCTTGTCCGGATCGTAGCGGTAGACTTCGAAAATACGCTTCATTTCTGTGGGTCCTGTTTTCTCTACGACGCGGGTATCAGAACGTACGGGCCTTCGGCGGAACCGATTCCACCGACAGCGGTTGCATCTTCACCGGCTTGTAGTCGAGGCGGTTGCCTTCGCTGTAGAACAGCGTGTGCTTGAGCCAGTTCTCGTCGTCGCGATTCGGGAAGTCGCTATGGGCGTGGGCGCCACGCGATTCCTTGCGGGCTGCGGCCGAGATCATCGTAGCCTTGGCCACTTCCACCAGGTTCGACACTTCCAGGGCTTCCACCAGCGCGGTGTTAAAGACCTTCGACTTGTCCTTCAGGTGGATGTTGTTGGCGCGCTCGGCCACTTCCAGGATGCGCTCGACGCCTTCGTCCATCAGCTTCTGCGTACGGAACACGCCGGCGTGCGATTGCATGTTGCGGCGGATATCGTTGGCCACGTCCTGGGTGTATTCACCCGAGGTCGTGCCCTGCAGCTTGGCCAGACGGGCCATGGCGCGGTCGGCGGCATCTGCCGGCAGCGGCTTGTGTTCCTTCTGCTTCATCGCGTTGGCGACGATGTGGTTACCGGCCGCACGGCCGAACACCACGAGGTCGAGCAGCGAGTTCGTGCCCAGGCGGTTGGCGCCGTGCACCGACACGCACGAGCATTCGCCGATGGCGTAGAAGCCGTTGACCACTTCGTTCGGGTTGCCGTTCTTCGGCACCACGACCTGACCGTGGAAGTTCGTCGGAATGCCACCCATCTGGTAGTGGATGGTCGGCACCACGGGGATCGGTTCCTTGATCGCGTCGACGTTGGCGAACTTCATGCCGATTTCGCGGATCGACGGCAGACGCTTCATGATCGTCTCGGCGCCGACGTGCGTCAGGTCGAGCAACACGTAGTCGCCGTTCGGACCGCAGCCGCGGCCTTCCTTGATTTCCTGGTCCATCGAACGCGAGACGAAGTCACGCGGAGCCAGATCCTTCAGCGTCGGGGCATAGCGCTCCATGAAGCGCTCGCCATCCTTGTTACGCAGGATACCGCCCTCGCCGCGCACGCCTTCCGTGATCAGCACGCCCGCGCCGGCCACGCCGGTCGGGTGGAACTGCCAGAACTCCATGTCTTCCAGCGGGACGCCGGCACGTGCCGCCATGCCCAGGCCATCACCGGTGTTGATGAAGGCGTTGGTGGAAGCCGCGTAGATACGGCCGGCACCGCCGGTCGCGAACAGCGTGGTCTTGGCTTCGAGGATATAGACTTCGCCGGTTTCCATTTCCAGCGCGGTCACGCCCAGCACGTCGCCGTCCTCGTCGCGGATCAGGTCCAGCGCCATCCATTCGACGAAGAAGTGGGTCTTGGCGCGAACGTTGCGCTGGTACAGCGTGTGCAGCAGCGCGTGACCGGTACGGTCAGCGGCCGCGCAAGCGCGTTGCACCGGCTTTTCGCCGTAGTTGGCGGTGTGGCCGCCGAACGGACGCTGGTAAATCGTGCCATCGGCGTTACGGTCGAACGGCATGCCGAAGTGTTCGAGTTCGTACACGACCTTCGGTGCTTCACGGCACATGAACTCGATGGCGTCCTGGTCGCCCAGCCAGTCCGAGCCCTTGATGGTGTCGTAGAAGTGATAGTGCCAGTTGTCTTCGCTCATGTTGCCGAGCGAAGCACCGATACCGCCCTGCGCCGCCACGGTGTGCGAGCGCGTCGGGAAAACCTTCGACAGCACGGCCACGTTCAGGCCGGCTTCCGCGAGCTGGAGGGATGCGCGCATCCCGGCGCCGCCCGCCCCGACGATGACCACGTCAAATTTGCGACGCGGCAATCCAGTCTTGACTGCGACCATTTATTACACCCTCCAGAGAATCTGAGCAGCGTAGCCCGCGCAACCGACGAGCCACAGAATCGTTAGAACTTGCAGCACGAGGCGCACGGCCATCGGCTTCACGTAGTCCATCCAGATATCGCGCACGCCGATCCACGCATGGAACAGCAGGGACAGGATGGTCAGGAACGTCAGGATCTTCATCCACTGATTGGCGAAGAGACCCGACCAGCCTTCGTACGAAGGGTTGCCGAAGGCGAGATACACAGCTGCGAGCACCACGGTGAACACCACCATGATGACCGCGGTAACGCGTTGCGCGAGCCAGTCTTTCAGACCGTAGTGCGCGCCGACAACCAGGCGCTTGGGACCAATATTATTGTTTGCCACCTTGATTCTCCTCAGAACAGACCGAACAGCTTCAGACCGAAGATCAGGGTGAGCAGCAGGCTGACCACCAGCACCGTGACAGCCGACTTGGCCGAGGCGGGCTTGGTTACGCCAACGTGCACATCGAGCAGCAGGAATCGGATGCCGGCACAGAAGTGATGCAGGTAACCCCAGATCAGGGCCAGGATCACAACTTTGATAAAGCCGTTGGACAGCAGGGCCGAGAACTTGGCGAAGCTCAGTTCGGAGGTGACGCTCTGCTCAAACAGGTACAGAACGAAAGGAAGGAGGAGGAACATCATTGCGCCGCTTACGCGATGCAGGATGGATACCTTGCCGGCCCAGGGCAACCGATAGCGCGAGATTTGCGCGATACCGATGTTCCGGAACTCCGGCCTGGCTTGTTTGACGGCTTCAGCCATGCGAGACCCCATTTGCGGTGAAAAGAAAACAGCAAAAGTACGACACTGCCATTGCTCCCAATTGCATTGGCGCGCCACAGCGGGTACCGTGGCTGCACCGGATTGCATCAAGCGTGTGGGTGACACTGGATGCAAATGAATGCAGTGGAGCAAATCCAGATGATTTTAGCGCCTTTGTTGCGCGGCGCACCAATAATTTTCGCCTATCGCGCACCAACACGGCGTGCCCGACAATCGCACGCGACAGTGTTTGTACCGTTTCAGGCGGGAAAAATCTGGCCATTCCATTCACGCTCGACAATGGTTGAAGCAGGTCCCATACACGCGCCACAATAATCGACGCCCTGGACCGCTCTCTCATCGCCATCGCGCATTAACTCAAGTCGTTTTGGTAATAGTGCCGCGTCGTGACATACAGACCGCGGCGGACTTCCACCGGGCGGTCACCATATGTGAATGAGACACGCTCCACCGATAGCAGCGGTGAGCCCGGTGCCACCGACAGCAATTCCGCCGCCGTATCATCGGCAACCACCGCACGGATCTTCTCCGTGGCGCGGATCATCCGCGTGCCGAACTCGCCCTCGAAGAGCGCGTACATCGGGCCCTTCCACTCGTTGAGCTTTTCGGCCGTCAGGCCCTTGAAGTTGGCGCCCAGCAGCCAGATCTCGTCCAGCACCGTGGCTTCATTCGAGAAAGTCAGCACGCGGCGGATCTGCACCACGCTATCGCCAGTGCGAATATCTAGCAGGCGGGCGATCTCGGCAGGCGCACGCAACCGCTTGCATTCGAGCACGCGGCTGGAGCCGTAATGGGGTTCGCCCTCGTCGGGTACCAGACGGAGGAAGCGGAATTTAACCACGTCCTCATAATGGGTAGTCACGAACGTGCCCTTGCCCTGACGACGCGCCACCAGATTCTCGGCGGCCAGTTCGTCGATGGCCTTGCGCACGGTGCCTTGGCTCACCTTGTAGCGGGCAGCCAGATCCATCTCGCTCGGAATCATTTCGCCCGGCTTCCACTCGCCCGTCTGCAGGCTTTGCATGATCAGGGCCTTGATCTGCTGGTAAAGTGGGCTGAAAGTCGGCGACGGCGCGGCCGTCGCGGGGGCGACTGCAGCGCCCGGCGCGTTCGTGGACGGCTGCGTCCCGGCGCCGCTTTGGGGGGCGCCCGATTCCGGCGCGCCATTGGCGGCGGCTGCGGGCAGGGACGTAGGCAGGGATGACATAGCCCGGATTCAACCACAAAAGCGAGAATCACGTCCAGCACGCTATGAAATGTCTTATGTCTTATATAAGACATATGAATTGACATCAATCAGGGCTCACCCTACACTCGCGCAGGTCCGTGCCGTTGCTCCCGAATACCCCTTTGCGGGATGCGACGCACCACTCAGCAGTAGTAGACTTACGCCTTGTCGCCCACGACGCCTGCACCTGGCCGGAAGCGCACTCTCGTTGCCCGGTCACGCGCGAATGCCCGCGGGTTCCGCGGCGGACGCCCGCCTGCCTTCGTGGCGACACGCGACCAGCACCCGGTGACGCGCCGGGCCGCTCCATACCCTGGAGACCCAAGCGCCACCGACCGGTTACCCCCTCTTTTCGTTTGGAGACTTACTCATGGCTAAAGCCCCAATGCGCGTCGCAGTCACCGGCGCCGCTGGCCAGATCGGCTATTCCCTGCTGTTCCGCATCGCCAACGGCGACATGCTCGGCAAAGACCAGCCGGTCATCCTCCAACTGCTCGATCTCCCGCAAGCCCAGGCCGCCGTCAAGGGCGTGGTGATGGAACTGGAAGACTGCGCGTTCCCGCTGCTGGCCGGCGTGGTCATTACCGACGACCCCAAGGTCGCCTTCAAGGATGCCGACGTTGCCCTGCTGGTGGGCGCGCGTCCGCGTAGCAAGGGCATGGAACGCAAGGACCTGCTCGAAGCCAACGCCCAGATCTTCACGGTGCAAGGCAAGGCCCTGGACGAAGTGGCCAGCCGCGACGTCAAGGTGCTGGTGGTCGGCAACCCGGCCAACACCAACGCCTACATCGCCATGAAGTCGGCGCCGAACCTGAAGCGCGAGAACTTCACCGCCATGCTGCGCCTGGACCACAACCGTGCCCTGTCGCAAATCGCCGCCAAGACCGGCAAGCCAGTGTCGTCGATCGAGAAGATGTTCGTCTGGGGCAACCACAGCCCGACGATGTACGCCGACTACCGCTACGCCACCGTCGACGGCAAGAGCGTCAAGGACATGATCAACGATCCGGTGTGGAACAACGACGTGTTCCTGCCGACCGTTGGCAAGCGCGGCGCCGCCATCATCGAGGCCCGTGGACTGTCGTCGGCCGCTTCGGCTGCCAACGCCGCCATCGACCACGTG
Source organism: Cupriavidus sp. HMR-1 (assembly GCF_000319775.1). Taxonomy (NCBI): domain Bacteria; kingdom Pseudomonadati; phylum Pseudomonadota; class Betaproteobacteria; order Burkholderiales; family Burkholderiaceae; genus Cupriavidus; species Cupriavidus sp. HMR-1. The sequence goes on along the minus strand of NZ_ANKP01000224.1, from coordinate 10,247 downwards.
CACGACTGGGTGCTGGGCTCGAACGGCAAGGTCGTTACGATGGGCATCCCGTCGAACGGTGAATACGGCATTCCGAACGATGTGATGTTCGGCTACCCGGTCACCACGGCCAACGGCAAGTACGAAATCGTCAAGGGTCTGGAAATTGACGCGTACAGCCAGGAGAAGATCAACATCACGCTCAAGGAACTGGAAGAAGAGCGTGCCGGCGTGCAACACCTGCTGGGCTGATCCTCCGCGAGCCACCCGCTCATGAAAGACCGGGGTTCCGCATCGATTCTCGAAAATCGGCGCGGACCCCGGTTTTTCTTTTGGGCGCGTAAATCCCATTTTTGAATAACCCTACATTTTCTCCGTATTTAACGTGCATCCATCCGAGGTCTTGTTTCAGGGCGAAGCCATTCCGGTGCAACTGCCGGTGTGTGACCACTATGCCGGTAGCGAAAAGCTCATGCGCAAATCGCTTGCCCTGCAGCAAGCGCTCGGGCCAGTGTTTGATATCACGTTCGACTGCGAGGACGGCGCAGCGGTCGGGCTCGAACGCGAGCACGCCACGCTGTGCGCGCAACTGATCAACAGTGCCGAAAATGCGCACAACCGCGTGGGCGTGCGCATCCACGACCCAGCGCACCCGGGCTGGCGCGAAGACGTCGACATCCTGGTGAGGACAGCCGGCGCCCGACTGGCCTATGTAGTGGTCCCGAAAGTGACCGACGTGGTGGAAGTGGCCCGCGTGACCGATCACGTGAACCAGGTGGCGCGCGCGTCCGGCATTGCCCGCCACATCCCGATACACGTGCTGATTGAGACACATTCAGCGCTCGAGCAAGTCTTCGACATTGCCTCGCTCGTGCAGGTGGAGTGCCTGAGCTTCGGCCTGATGGATTTTGTCTCGGCGCACCACGGCGCGATTCCGGGCGAGGCCATGCGCTCGCCGGAGCAGTTCGAGCATCCGCTGATCCGCCGGGCCATGCTCGAGATTTCGGCAGCCTGCCACCGCCATGGCAAAGTGCCGTCACACAATGTCAGCACCGATGTGCAGAACCCCCAACGCTCGGGCGACGACGCATACCGGGCGCGCGCCGAATTCGGCTATCTGCGTAAATGGAGCATTCATCCGGGCCAGATCGAACCGATTGTGTCGGCCTTCCGCCCCGGGAACAGCGAGATCGGCGCGGCAAGCCAGATCCTGCTCGCGGCGCACGAGAACAACTGGGCGCCGATCCGCCACGACGGCCAACTCCATGACCGCGCAAGCTATCGCTATTACTGGTCGCTGCTGCAGCGTGCCCATGCCACTGGCACGAAACTGCCCTCGCCGGTGACGGAGTTGTTCTTCGACTGACACCAGTCCGAAACGCGGACTGCTCATTTTTGCCCTGAAGTGGCCGATGACAAACCGTCCGCGGACAATTGTGTAACCAATGACCGACGGGCTTCGCCCCGTGGGGCAAATCGTAGAGAATAGCGGCGGAAAGTTGTAGCCGGAGCGCCCCCCGGCGCTCCCCAGCGGACCGTACGACTAACAGCCGTTTTTGATTATTCAGAAAACCGGAAGGAAGACACAATGAAACACATCGTGCTGGCCGCCTGCCTTGGCGCCCTGACCCTGACATCCGCCGGCGCCGCGCTGGCCCAGGAACCGGCCAAGAAACCGGCCGCTACCAAGAAGACGGCCTCGAAGAAGACCACCAAGAAGACCGAGGCAGCCGCCCCGGTTGAAGCGCCGGCCGGCGAAAAGTGGCAATGCGAACTGGGCCATGCGCTCTACATCACCGGCAACATGCAGCGTGACGAGGTGATCGGCGTGAACTGGGAAGGCAAGGTCTACCGCCTGCCGCGCCAGAACACCGTGACCGGCGCCGACCGCTACTTCGACCAACGCACCGGCATGGATCTGGTGGTGATCCCGAGCAAGGCCATGCTGTTCAACCGGAACCTCGGTCAGCGCCTGGCGGACGAATGCCAGACGGCAGACATGCAGGCCGGCGGCTCCGCGCCGACCGTTGCCGGCGCGCTGCGCGCCCCGGTGGCCACGCCGCTGCTGGTGGCTCCGTCGCAACCGGCCCAGCCGGCAGATGCGCAACCCGCATCCGCACAATCCGCACCGAAGCAATAATTCCGCAGTAAAGTCCTGTTTTACCTTTGCCTGACCCGCTCGGGGTCAGGCCGAGTCGTGGTAACGGTGCGCGTCCGGTCCCGCCGGCCGCGCCGCTTGCATGGCGGCGGAACCCAATCGCGCACCGGGGTCTTAAGAATAAGAATGTTCAGAAGCGTCCCGCGTCACCCTTCGATTGGAGTCAGGCAATGCCCCACAATCTCAATAACACCCTGAAAGAATTCAAGCTCGGCACTGGCGGCCGCGGCCAGTACTATTCCCTGCCCCAGCTGGGCAAGGCCCTGGGCGTGAAGATCGAACGCCTGCCGGTGTCGATTCGTGTGGTCCTGGAATCCGTGCTGCGCAACTGCGACGGCAAGAAGGTGACCGAGGAACACGTCCGCCAACTGGCCAACTGGAAGCCGAACGCCGAGCGCGTGGATGAAATCCCGTTCGTCGTGGCCCGCGTGGTGCTGCAGGACTTCACGGGCGTGCCGCTGCTGGCCGACCTGGCTGCCATGCGCAACGTGGCCGAGAAGATGGGCAAGAACCCGAAGAAGATCGAGCCGCTGGTTCCCGTGGACCTGGTGGTCGATCACTCGGTGCAGATCGACCACTTCCGCGAAAAGAACGCCCTGGACCTGAACATGCAACTGGAGTTCAAGCGCAATAACGAGCGCTACCAGTTCATGAAGTGGGGGATGCAGGCATTCGACACCTTTGGCGTGGTGCAGCCCGGCTTCGGCATCGTGCACCAGGTCAACCTGGAATATCTGGCGCGCGGCGTGCACAAGAAGGATGGCGTCTATTATCCGGACACCCTCGTCGGCACCGATTCCCACACCACGATGATTAACGGCATTGGCGTAGTCGGCTGGGGCGTGGGAGGTATCGAGGCCGAAGCCGGCATGCTGGGCCAGCCGGTCTACTTCCTGACCCCGGACGTGGTGGGCGTGGAACTGAAGGGCCGACTGCGCGAAGGCGTAACGGCCACCGATCTGGTGCTGACCATCACCGAGATGCTGCGTCGCGAAAAGGTCGTCGGCAAGTTCGTGGAATTCTTCGGCGAAGGCACGGCCAGCCTGACCACGCCGGACCGCGCCACGATCGGCAACATGGCGCCCGAGTACGGCGCGACGATGGGCTTCTTCCCGGTCGACGAGAAGACGATCGACTATTTCCGTGGCACGGGCCGCACCGACGAGGAAATCGCCGCGTTCGAGGGCTACTTCCGCGCCCAGAAAATGTTCGGCGTTCCGCGCGCTGGCGAGATCGACTACAGCAAGACGTTGACGCTGGACCTGGGCGCCGTGGCCCCGTCACTGGCCGGCCCGAAGCGCCCGCAGGACCGTATCGAGATTGGCCACGTCAAGGAAACGTTCAAGTCGCTGTTTGCCAAGCCAGTGGCCGAGAACGGTTTCAACAAGGACGTCGCAGACCTGGACCGCGAGTACACGAACGCCGACGGCGTGAAGGTGCACAACGGCGATGTGCTGATTGCCGCGATCACGTCGTGCACGAACACGTCGAACCCCAGCGTGCTGCTGGCCGCCGGTCTGCTGGCCAAGAAGGCCGTGGAAGCTGGCCTGAAGGTCGCGCCGCACATCAAGACGTCGCTGGCCCCTGGCAGCCGCGTGGTCACGGAATACCTGAAGGCCGCCGGCCTGCTGCCGTACCTGGACAAGCTCGGCTTCGGCGTCACCGCGTACGGCTGCACCACCTGCATCGGTAACGCCGGCGACCTGACCCAGGCGCTCAACGACACGATCGTGCAGAACGACATCGTGGCCGCCGCCGTACTGTCGGGCAACCGCAACTTCGAAGCTCGGATCCACCCGAACATCCGCGCCAACTTCCTGGCATCGCCGCCGCTGGTGGTGGCTTATGCCATCGCCGGCAACGTCACGCGCGACCTGATGACCGAGCCAGTGGGCAAGGGCAAGGGTGGCAAGGACATCTGGCTGGGCGACATCTGGCCGACGTCGGAAGAAATCCATGCGCTGCTGAAGTACGCGATGGACGCCAAGACGTTCAAGGGCAACTACGAGCAGGTCAGGAAGCCGAGCAAGCTGTGGGCGGCAATCAAGGGCACGAAGGGCCAGGTCTACGACTGGCCGAAGTCGACCTACATCGCCGAGCCGCCGTTCTTCCAGGACTTCGCGCTCGAGCCGACCGGCGAAGCCGTGACCGTCCGTGGCGCCCGCGCGCTGGGCGTGTTCGGCGACTCCGTGACGACCGACCATATCTCCCCGGCCGGTTCGATCAAGGACACCTCACCTGCCGGCAAGTACCTGCTGTCGCATGGCGTGCTCAAGGCCGACTTCAACAGCTACGGCTCGCGCCGCGGCAACCATGAGGTGATGATGCGCGGCACGTTCGCCAACGTCCGCATCAAGAACCTGATGATCCCGGTCAAGGCCGACGGCTCCCGCGTGGAAGGCGGCATCACGCTGCACCAGCCCACCGGTGAGGAATTGTCGATCTATGACGCCGCGATGAAGTACATTGCCGAAGGCACGCCCACAGTGGTGTTCGGTGGCGAAGAGTACGGCACCGGCTCGTCGCGCGACTGGGCGGCCAAGGGCACCCAGCTGCTGGGCGTGAAGGCCGTGATCGCACGCAGCTTCGAGCGTATCCACCGTTCGAACCTGGTGGGCATGGGCGTGCTGCCGCTGCAGTTCAAGGGCAACGACAGCGTGCAGTCGCTCGGCATCGTCGGCAACGAAACCTTCGACGTGGAAGGCATCGAAGGCGACCTGAAGCCGCAGCAGGACGTGACGCTGGTCATCCACCGCGCCAACGGCGACACGCAACGCGTACCGGTGCTGCTCCGCATCGACACGCCGATCGAGGTCGACTACTACAACCACGGCGGCATCCTGCCGTTCGTGCTGCGTCAACTGCTGGCCGCCTGATTCGCCAGCCGCTGACCGAAACCGCCGTCCCGGCTTGCAAAGCGGGGCGGCGGTTTTGTTTTTGCGGGTAATCCCCACCCCGTCGCGTAAGTTTTGCGCAAGCCTGCACTGCCAGACTCGCCCCACACGGATTCAGCGTGACTTATACCAAGACAAAGACGGAGACATCACATGGTGAAGATTCTGATCGCTTTTGTAGTCGTGGCGGGCGCCTGCCTGTACTTGCTGACCAAGGGCGGCGGCGAGGTTTCGATGGCTGGCGAGTCGCACAGCACCGAATCGCACGCACCGGCGGCTCAAAAGTAATCCAACAATGCAAACAACAGCCTGATTGAGGGTTCGCGAGGACTGCACCCGCCTGCGCAACGAGTAGAATACCGTTTTACGAAAAACGGACGTTCTCTACATATATGGCAGGTTTTCGCCCCAAGTCTTCCGCCAGACTCTCTCCTGACGCCGAACGGCTGGTGGCCGACGCGCTCGCCCTGGATGCATCGGGCAGCCGCATGGAGGACGGGTATTGGGAGCGTCGGCTGTCGCAGCGGCTCCATCGCCTGCTGAAAAACGGCAGCCAGACCGCGCTCGACGCCGCGCTCGAACACCTGTTCAAGCACAACGCCGATGCGTCCGACGTGCTGGCCGAACAGGCCGAAACCCTGGCCGAATCGGCCACCATCGAAGTCGACGGCGCCAAGCTGGATGTGCTGCTGATCGCGGCACCGATCCTGGCCCATACACGCTACGCGATTCCATCGGGCGCGCTGAAGCCGGAACTGGCCCAGACGCTGGCCGTGCATCTGCAGGCGCATGTGCTGGCCACCGGCACCAAGGTGGCGCTGTCGCCGTACCTCTACAGCATCGACCAACTGCCGCGCAGCCATAGCGACACCTTCGCCCTGACCCACAAGCTGGCTACTGCCGCACTGGCCGGGACCATGCCGAAGGTGGACCTGCGTGATCTGCCCGAAACCGCGCCGATCCTGGCCGATCCGCGCTACCTGCTGGCCGTGGTGGTGGCCCCGCACGAAGGCGCGCTGTTCCGCTGGCAGGAAGATGCCAAGGAGCACCACGCCGAGCGTTCGGTGTGCCTCGAACAGTGGCGCCAGCAGGTGCAGCCGACCGTCGCGCTCCTGCTGCCCGGCTGCGAGTTCGAACTGCTGCTGCCGGATGCCTTCTTCCTGTCCTGCCGCGAATCGGACAAGAGCATCCGTCCGCTGACCGTGCGCGCCGCCGTGAACTACCTGTGCGGCACGCTCGATGTGCCGGCCGGCCAACTGGCCGCCGTGGTGGCCGGGTTCGGCGAGGAAGTGGTTGAGGAATATCGCGTCGGCTTCACGATGCGTGGCGAGAAGGAAGTGATCTACGGCATCGTCTGGCCTGTCTATGGCCGCGAAGCTGGCGAGGCCGATGCCGAGGAAAAGGGCAATCCGGTCGAGCAGATCTGCGAGGAACTGCGCAACGCCGGTGTCGAGGACATCTTCCGCCATGCGGCGCTGTTCGATCCGGAATATTGCGAGGATTGCGGCACCCCGCTCTACGCGGACCGCTCCGGCGAAATCGTCCACGCGGAACTGCCCGAGGACGCGCCGACGCAACAGCCGCTGTTCCACTGACCGCGCAGTCCGAAAATGAAAAACCCGCCAGATCTGGCGGGTTTTTCATTTCATCCGACGCTCATCGAACGCTCATCGAACACTCACGCAGCGCCACAAGCCATGCCCTGACGCCGCGTACTTGCGTTCGAACGGCGTCATCGGCGTCTCCGCCTGCCACGACTCGGTTTGCGTCGGGCGCCCCACCATCGTCAGCGCGGCCGAGAACTCGTCGATGTAGATCTTCCAGTTGCTGCGGCATTCGAGATAGTCACCGCACGCCGCCAGCGCGGGAAATACGGCGTGTCCATGCCAACGCCGGCTCAAATGGCCAATCTTGGGCCACGGGTTCGGATACAGCACATAGTGCCGCGTGACCTGCACACCCGCGCCCTGCACCAACCGCCAGAAATCGACCAGATCCGCGCGCGCCCAATGGAAATTCTCGGGCAGGGGTGCATCCCACCAGTCCTTGCCGGCCGTCAGGCGCTTTTCCGATTGATCCACACCGATGACATAGTGATCCGGAAATGCCGTGGCGAGACGCAACGTGCTTTCCCCGACACCGCAGCCCGCATCGAGAATCAGCGGCGCGCTACCCGCCCGCTGCCACGCGTCGATGGCCGCATCGAACGCGTGCTGGCTCGGCGCGCCAATCGGCTTGCGGAATGGCTCAGCCAGATGACGCTCCACCAGCGTGGCCAGATGCTCATGGATATCGGACTGTGCCGACGAAATCGTGCGGGAATTGGCAAACATGGCCGCGATTGTACTGGGTCTGCAACGATGTATAGTTACCGGCACAATATGGCCGAACACCGTACGAGGAGCCCACCGATGATCCGCCGCACGCTGCTGCAAGCATCCCTTTCGATTGCGTTGAGCGCCACCGCGCTCACGCTATTGCCCGCCCAGGCGGCTCATGCCGAAGACCTGCGCATCGGCCTGGCCGCCGACGTGACGTCCATGGACCCGCACTGGAACAACTCGGGCCCGAACAACGCCATCGCACTCCATATCTTCGAGTCGCTCGTGTTCATGGACAAGAACGCGCGCTACATTCCCGGCCTCGCGCTGTCGTGGAAGCCGCTCAACGCGATCACGTGGGAGATCAAGCTCCGCCCGAACGTGAAATGGCATGACGGCTCGCCGTTCACGAGCGAGGACGTCAAGGCGTCGCTGGAGCGCCCCGAAAAGCTGACCAACGCGCCGGGGTCGTTCACCAGCTACACCAAGCCGATCGCCCGCATCGACACGCCCGACCCGCTGACCGTGCGCCTGACCATGAGCGTGCCGAACTATGCGAACCTGGCCAACGATCTGAACAGCGTGCCGATCATGCCGAAGAAGATCGCCGCGAACCTGACCCAGGCCGATTTCGATTCGGGCAAGGCGATGATCGGCACGGGTCCGTTCAAGTTCGTGCGCTTCGCGCGCGGCCAGGAAATCGTGATGGCGAAGAATCCCGACTACTGGGGGCCAAAGCCCGAATGGGACCGCGCAATCTTCCGGATCCTGACCGACAACGGCGCGCGCTCGGCCGCCCTGCTGGCCGGCGATGTGGATGTGATCGAAAGCGTGCCATCCGCCGACGTGGCGAAGCTCAAGCAGAACCCGAAATTCAAGATCGAGCAGACCGTGTCGTGGCGCACGATCTTCTGGCAGATGGACCAGTCACGCGACAACCCGCCGTTCGTCACAGACAAGGCAGGCAAGCCGCTCGGCAAGAATCCGTTCAAGGATGCGCGCGTGCGCGCGGCGATCAGCAAGGCCCTCAACCGCGACGCCATCGTCAGCCGCATCATGGAAGGCCTGGCGGTGCCGGCCTCGTCGATCGTCTCGCCGCAGATCTTTGGCCATCCTGGCACCAAGCCGGACGCCTATGACGTGGAAGGCGCGAAGAAGCTGCTGGCCGCCGCAGGATATCCGGACGGTTTCGGCCTGACGCTGCACGCCACGAACAATCGCTATCTGAATGACGCCCAGGTGGCGCAGGCCACGGCCGGGATGCTGACGCGTATCGGCATCCAGACCAAGGTTGAGACGCTGCCCGTGGCCACGTACTTCACGCGCGCGCGCCAGGGGGACTTTGCATTCGAGATGCTAGGCTGGGGATCGGCCGCTGCCGACGTGGCGCTGCGCTCGATCACGGGTACTCCAAACCCGAAGACCGGCTACGGCACGTGGAACTGGGGCAAGTACAGCAATCCGCAGCTCGATCAACTGATCGAGAAATCGCTGACGACGATCTCCAGCGACAAGGCCCGCGAGGAGAATGCCCGCGCGGCGGCCAGGTTCGCGCTGGCCGACCACGCGATCATCCCGTCGCACAGCCAACTGGCGATGTGGGCGATGCGCAAGGGCCTGCGCTATGAGGCGCGCACCGACGAGTGGTCGCTCGCGCAGTTCTTCCATAAGGAATGATGGTGGCCTGACTCCCCTCTCCCACCGGGTGGGAGGGGGAGAAAAAGCGCGACTTCAGATCACCAGCCGTTCTTCCTGCCGCGCATTCGCCGCGCGCAGCTTCTTCACCCAGTCCTTCGCCGGCAGCTTCGTGGTGGACTCCACCACTTCCGCCCTCGCCTCCAGCGTTTCCCAAGACACGTCGATCGCCGGCCCGTTGAATGCCAGCGCGATGACGTTGCCGTCATGCACCTCGGGGAACACCAGCACGCGATTGTCAAACGCATCGCAAATACGCACGATATTCTTCGGGAAACTCTCGTGGTCTCCGAACAGGTTGATCGTCATCACGCCAGGCGCCTTGAGCACGCGACGGCAGGCACGATAGAACGCCGTGGTGTCGAGGACCGGGCCACGCGCGGTGGCGTCGTACAGGTCGACTTGCAATGCGTCGATCGACGCTGTCTGCGCGCCATCCATCACGAAGTCCCATGCGTCCTGCTCGCGCACGGTCAGACGCGCATCGTCCTCGCGCAGACCGAACATGCTGCGGCCGGCCACGATCACGGCGGGATTCAACTCGACCGCCGTCACCTTCGCGCGCGCGAACTGGCGATGGCAGAACTTGGTCAGCGCGGCAGCGCCCAGGCCCAGCTGCGCCACGTGGAAATCCGCAGCCGACGGCGACAGGAACAGCAGCCACGCCATCATCTGCTGGGCGTACTCGAGCTCGATCGCATCGGGCTTGCGCAGGCGCATCGCGCCCTGCACCCACTCGGTGCCGAAATGGAGATAGCGCACGCCATCCATTTCCGAGAACGTCACCGGCGCGAAGCGCGGCGTCATGCGCTTCTCGCCGGCATTGTCGACATCGCCGGCGTCGCCGGACAGCTTCCTGCGCGAGGTTTCACGTTCGCCGCGCGCGGGGCGGCGCGAGGCCACGGCCTCGATAGATTTGCGTTTCAAAAGCGTCATGGAGGAATACAACGCGCTCAAGGCGCGGATCATTGGCCCAGCGCGACCTGCGCGCGCTGGAGCCATTCGCGATTGTGCTCGCGGGCGTGACGCGGCCAGTGGCGCGCGTCGTGAACAATTTCCGAGTACAGCGACTTGGCGCGCTCGCGGTCGGCTGCATCACCCTGGCGGGAAAGCCAGTCGGCATACAGACAGCGCGGCGCGGCATCGCTGGCGCAGGTCAGCGCGCGCTCGAAGGCGTCGCGCGTGCCGGGCGCATCAAGC
>NZ_ANKP01000223.1:0-45667 GCF_000319775.1 Cupriavidus sp. HMR-1 | reverse complement strand
CGGCCATGCTCGCCGCAGTGGCGGGTGTGGCGGCGCTGGCCGCGTTGTTCACGTTCGTGCCGTGGATGCACGCGCACGGCCTCTATTTGCGCGATGCCGTGCGGACGGAGGGTCAATGGTGGCGCCTGGTCACCGCGATGTGGGTGCACCTCGACACCAGACACTATCTCTCCGATGTTGCCGCCACCGCCGGGCTCATGCTGCTCGCCGGGCGCGAGGCGCGGGTGCGTGAGTCGCTGACGGTGCTGGTGGTCTGCGGACTGGCCGCCCAGTTGGCGTTGCTCGCGATGCCGGCGGTAGGTTGGTATGGCGGGTTGTCCGGGGCTACACACGGGCTTGCGCTATGGACGGCGTTGCGGCTGCTGCAGGCACCCGGCTGGTCGCGCCTGATCGGCGTGGTGACGTGCGTGATCGTGCTGGGCAAGGTCTGGCTCGAACAATCGTGGCTCGCGGCCGTGGTGTTCGATCCGTCGTGGGGGTTCGGCGTGGTGCGCGGCGCGCACGCGGCGGGCGCTGTGGCGGGATTGGGCTGCTGGTTGCTGCAGGAATGGTGGGGGGCGCGTGGGAAGCGTGAAGGATAGTTGAGCGGTTATCGCCCTTCCAGCCAGCCGGCGAGCTGCGCAAATCGCCAGCCTTCGATCTTGATACTCCCGCGGTGCTCTGCCCCGACCCCGCTAGCAGGAAACGGGAAGGGGCAGGGCCAAAGGGCAGGCGCCCGCTATGCGGTTATGCCCGCTTCACTCCCACCCGCCTCCGTATCGCGAACCCCGTCACACCCATCACCAGCAACAAGGCAGCGCTCCACGGCACCATCGCGCCGCCCCCACCGCCCCCGCCCCCGCTGCTGCCGGAGCCACTGCCGCCAGTCGATGTCGATGAGGAACCGGCCGGCGCGCTAATCGCCGCCGCCAATGCGGCATCGGCATCCAGCAGTCCGGCGCCACATTTGCCGACATTGCTGCCGGTGGTGCAGAACGTGTTGGCCGGGTGCGGACGTGCCGAACTCTGCAGGGCAGTCGTGACCTGGGCCGGCGTCAGTGCGCCATTCACCGCGAACATCAATGCGACGACGCCCGACACCATCGGTGTCGCGAAGCTCGTGCCTTGAGAACTGACGATCGTGTAGTTGCCGATGGTCGTCGCGCCATCGTTCGAGAGCGTCCGGATGTATGACTGGCCGCCCACCGCCGTGCAGACTGGCTGACCCGCGATGGTGCCGACCTTCGAGTTGCCGCAGCCGCCGCCGGGCGCGCTCAGCGTTACCTGGGTCCCGAAGTTGGCGTAGCTCGCGTTCTCGCCATCGTTCGCGTGCGCGGTCACGGCGACCACGCCGGAGCAGTCGGCGGGGGCTTCCACGGCACCGGCCGAGTTGCCGGCGGCAGCCACCACCACCACGCCCGCTGCATTGAGATCGTTGATTGCCTGTTGTTCAATCGTCGAGCACGTGCCGCCACCCAGGCTGATATTGATCACCCGCGCCGGGGTCGGGTTGGCCGGTACATTTGGCACGCTCAGGCCGCCGGCCCAGCGCATGCCGTCGACGGTGTCGGACAGCAGCGCGCCGCAGCGTCCCGATACCCGCACAGGCTGAATCCGTGCCGACCAGTCCACGCCGGCGATGCCGAGGCCGTTGTTGGTCAACGCGCCCAGCGTGCCGGCCACGCGTGTGCCGTGCCAGGTGCTGGCCTGTGGGCCGGCGGAGCCGTCCGGGCAGGTGACGCCGGATGGGACGTAGTCACCGGGGTCCGTGGCGTCGCCGCTGCGCGTCGCGCCGTTCGTCGATACGAAGTTGTAGCCGGCGATTATCCGGCTGGCCAGATCGGGGTGGGGCAGATACCCGGTGTCGACCACCGCGATCACGACGCTGCTACTGCCGCGCGTGCGGTCCCACGCCTTCGGCAGGTTGACGCCGCCAACTACCTGCGATGGCGGGCCAAGATACGTCTGGTTGGTGGCGAACTCGGGGTCGTTCGGAATGGTGTCATGCAACCGCAGCCAGCGATCCGGCACGGCGTCGGCGATGCGTGGGTCGTTGCGCAGCCGCTTTGCGACAATCTCGGGATCGTCGCCACGACTGTCCTTTACCGTCAGCAACTGCATCGCGCCGGACATCGGACGCTTGACGGACAGGCCGAGCCCCGTGCTGGAGGCCACCTGGCGCATCCGGGTGGTGTCCGTGGGGGTATCGACGGTCTGGCTGCCGTCGCGCCATCGCACGATGTAGTTGCCGGTGTAGACCGGGGCGGTACGCGCTGCCGTGCCGGTATCGGCATGGGCGGCAGGAGCGTGGGCGAGGGCTGCGCCGATGACAACCAGCGCGGCTGGCGCGGCGGACGTGAGCCAGGACTTCAGCAACCTGTACGGCATCATCGCTCCTTAAGGGGCTTTGTCGGCTAGAGCTTGTCGAGGCAACCGGCGATGCGAACTGCTGAGGTACTCGGCTCTCAGATTAGGCGATGCTGATACTTATTGCTGGGGCATGTCGCGGCCACCCGGCATGGAGCGGTGCGGCTTCAACATGCGGTCGGGCGTTGCCGATTCCACGCGCGGCGCGGCCTGCAGCGTGGCGACTGCCTGGTCGGCGGTGATGTCGGGGGATTTCGTGATCGCGGTGACCAGCCAGACCCCTCCTGACATCGGGCGTTTGACCACATAGCGCACCGGCCCCTCGATCGCTGCCAGCAGCTTGCCGGCGTCTTCCGAGGTTGTCACATCCGGCGGCGTGAACTTGACGAGGATGTCCCCGATCGCGCGGTCGTCCGTAATGCTGCCGCGCGGCGGCGCAAATGACTTCGATTCCGAGGCGCAGCCCGACACTGCCGTCACAGCCAGCGCGGCAAAGGTGGCCGCGACGACGCGGCGGTGGAGCGATGGCGACTTGCCATGGGTCATCGGTTTGAAACTCCTGTGTGGTTCGGCGTGCCGGAATCAGCCGGCCGCGCGGCGCGGGCGCTTGCCACTGCTTTCGCGCGGCGAGTTGGCCGCCTGGGCCGCCTGGGTGCCTTGCGCCAGCATTTCCTCGGCATGTTGCATGGTCGTGGCAGTGACCGTGGTACCCCCAAGCATACGCGCGGTTTCCTGGATGCGACCATCTGTATCAAGTGTCCGGATGCGTGATCGCGTCACCGGGCCGCCATTGTCGCCTCCGGCCTTTTTGTCATCCTTGCTGGTTTCCTTGCTGACCAGCAGGTGGGTCCCGGCCTGCGCCGCCACCTGTGGCAGGTGCGTGACGCAGAGTACCTGTCGCGAGCGTCCGAGCTCCTGCAGGCGGCGTCCGACCACCTCGGCTACCGCGCCGCCGATACCCGTGTCCACTTCGTCGAAGATCAGCGTTGGCGTGGGCGCCGCCTCGCTTGTGATGACCGAAATCGCCAGGCTGATCCGCGCCAGTTCGCCACCCGATGCCACGCGGGCGAGCGGCCTGGGGCTCACGCCGGCGTGGCCCGCGACCAGGAACTCGATCTGCTCGAGCCCGTGGCTCTGGCCTTCCTCTAGCGGATGCAATGCCACGGCGAACGTGCCGCCGGCCATCGACAGGCCCTGCATCGCATTGGTAACGGCGGCGGACAAGGCTTCGGCTGCCACCTTGCGCGCCCCCGACAGATGCTGGGCGAGGGTCAGGTAGGCAGCGCGCGACGCGGCTTCGCGCGCCAGCACCTTGTTGATGTCCTGGGCGGCCTGGAGGTCGTCAAGTTGCTGGCGGCGGGCCAGCAACTCGTCGGATAGCTGTTCGGGCGGCAGACGATACTTGCGGGCGGTGGCGTGCAGCGCCTGCATGCGCTCTTCCACGGCCTGCAGCCGTTCCGGATCGAGTTCGAGCCGGTCGACATAGCGGTTCAGGGAGTGCGCGGCTTCCTCGACCTGCACCAGCGCCGGCTCGAGCGCGGCCAGCACGTCGCGCAGGCCCGCGTCGACATCGGCCAGTTGCTGGAGTCGGTGCACCACGCCGTTGAGCACGGAGGTCACTGCGCCGTCCGATTCGGATAGTGCGTCGAGCGCGGCGCGGCCGCCGTCGATCAGGCCCGCCGCGTGCGACAGGCGGTTGTATTCGCCCTGGATCTCTTCCCATTCACCTGGCTGCGGCGCGAGCTTGTCCAGTTCGCCGACCTGCCATTCGAGCCGCTCCCGTTCGAGCTGCATCTCGCGCGACTGGTGCTCCACCGCCTCGCGTTGCTTGACGCAGGCGCGCCACACACGCCAGGCCTCGGCCACGGCGGCGGATTGTTCGGTCAGGCCTGCGTGGGCGTCGAACAACTGGCGTTGGGCATCCGGGCGCAGCAGCAACTGGTGCGCGTGCTGGCCGTGGATATCGACGAGCTGGTCGCCCACCTCGCGCAACTGCGCCAGCGTTGCCGCGGCGCCATTGATGAAGGCCTTGCTGCGGCCGCTGGCGTCGACAGTCCGGCGCAGCAGCACGGTGCCGCCGTCGTCGTCTTCCATGTCGCTCGACAGTTCGCGCTCGGCCAGCCACGCATCCAGCGCTGGGTGGGTGTGGAAGGTGGCACTGATGCTGGCACGTGCCGCGCCTTCGCGGACCACGCCTGCGTCGGCCCGTTCACCCAGCACCAGGGCGAGCGCGTCGATGAGGATCGACTTGCCCGCGCCGGTTTCACCCGTGAAGACGGTAAAGCCGGCGGAGAAGTCGAGGTCGAGCGTGTCGACGATGACGAAGTCGCGGATCGATAGGCTGCGCAGCATCGTGGGCGGTGAGCGGTGGCGGGTAAGGGCGGTAAGGGCGGTAAGGGCGGTAAGGACGGGTAACGAGGATAACGGCGGAACGTTGAGGTGCCTGTGGATCAGAGCCGGTTGTCTTCAGTCGGATACTCGTGCCAGTGCAGCTTCTTGCGCAGTGTGGCGTAGTAGTTATACCCCACCGGGTGCAGCAGGTTGATGGTCTTGGCCGAACGGCGTACCACGATGCGGTCGCCGGGCAGCAGCGAGGCCAGCGCCTGCATGTCGAAGTTGACGCTGACATCGCGCGCGCTGGCCACTTCGATCGTGACCTCGGCGTCGTACGGCAGCACGATGGGCCGGTTCGACAGCGCGTGCGGCGCGATCGGCACCAGCACCAGGCCGGACAGCGTCGGGTGCAGGATCGGGCCCCCCGCTGCCAGCGCGTAGGCGGTGGAGCCGGTCGGCGTGGAGACGATCAGGCCGTCCGAACGCTGGTTGTACATGAAATAGCCGTCGACCGAGACCGCCAGTTCGACCATGCCGGAGATCCCCGAGCGGTTCACCACCACATCGTTGAACGCCAGCGCGGAGAAAATCACCGAGTCGTCGCGGATCACGCGCGACTCCAGCAGCATCCGGGTTTCGGCCTCGTACCGGCCGGAAAGCATCTCTGGCAGTGCCGTGGAGATGGCATCGAGCGGGATGTCGGTCATGAAGCCCAGTCGGCCGTGGTTGACGCCGATCACGGGCACATCGTGCCCGGCCAGCTGGCGGGCCAGCCCGAGCAGCGTGCCGTCGCCGCCCAGCACCACCGCCACATCGGCTTCGCGGCCGATCTCGTCGGGGGTCAGCACCGGGTAACCTGTCAGCCCGGTAGCCATTGCGGTTTCGCGTTCGAACACCACATCCTGTCCGTTACGGGAGATGCAAGATGCGAGCTCTTCCAGCGGACCTTCGATGCCAGCGGTCGAGTGTCGGCCCACCAGGGCTACAGTCTTGAACGGGGGGCGCGCGGCGCCGGTCTTGTGGGGGGCAGACATGCCGGGATTAGACCATACCGGCATGATCGTTGTCAGCACTGGGCCGCCGCCGCTCCAGGTGACGCCTGAACCGCCAAAGTTTGATTAAAATCGGGGCATCATGGACGAACGTTCAAAAAAGCTTCTCAAGACCCTGATCGAGCGATACATCGTCGAGGGGCAGCCCGTGGGCTCGCGCACCCTGTCGAAGTTCTCGGGGCTTGATCTCTCGCCGGCCACCATCCGCAACGTGATGTCGGACCTCGAGGAGATGGGTTTCATCGCCAGCCCACATACCTCGGCTGGCCGAATCCCCACGCCGCGCGGGTACCGGCTGTTCGTCGACACAATGCTGACGGCGCGCCCGCTGGAGCGCGCGCCGGAGTTCAGTGCCGAACTGGCTGAGCTGACTGGCCAGATCCAGGGTCAACTGGGTGGCCAGCAGTTCGGGCCGCAGCGGATGATCACGGCGGCGGCGCATACGCTTTCGAATCTTTCTCATTTCGCCGGCGTGGTGATGACGCCACGGCGCGCGCAATCGTTCCGGCAGGTGGAATTCATGCGGTTGTCTGACAAGCGCATCCTGCTGATCATCGTCAGCCCGGAAGGGGATGTGCAGAATCGGATCATCCAGACCGACCTGGCGTACACGCCGGGCCAGCTCATCGAGGCGGCGAATTTCTTCAACTCGCACTATGCGGGCATGAGTTTCGACGCCGTGCGCGACCACCTGCGCGTGGAGTTGCAGGACCTGCGCCGCGACATGTCCGCGCTGATGCAGGCGGCGGTCGAGGCGGGCAGCAGCGCGATGGCCGAGGACAACGAGCAGGTGTTCATCTCAGGCGAGCGCAAGCTGCTGGAAGTGGAAGACCTGTCGTCGAGCATGGACAAGCTGCGTCGCCTGTTCGACGTGTTCGAGCACAAGACGAGCCTGCTGCAGCTGCTCGATGTGTCGAGTCACGCGCAGGGCGTGCAGATCTTCATCGGCGGCGAAAGCCAGCTTGTGCCGATCGAGGACATGGCCGTGATCACCGCGCCATACGGGGTGGATGGCCAGATCGTTGGCACCCTGGGCGTGATCGGCCCCACGCGGATGGCCTACGAACGGGTGATCCCGATCGTCGATATCACCGCGCGGCTCCTGTCCAGCGCGCTCAGCCAGAGCTGAGCCACGAACTATTGACACGGTGGACGTGTCTGTCCTGAGTCGGCCGCCTGCAACGGCTTGCGGCCGGCCCCTGATTCGCCAGCGCCCCCGGCAGTCCCAACGGAAACCCTATGACGTTTTCGCCTGAACCGGCACACCAGCACGGCCAGCCGCCGCGCACCGCGATCCTGCTGATCAACCTCGGCACCCCGGACGCGCCCACGCCTAAGGCGGTGGGGCGCTACCTGAAGGCGTTCCTGTCCGACCCGCGCGTGGTAGAGATCCCGCGCCTGGCCTGGCTGCCGATCCTGCACGGGCTGATCCTGCCGTTCCGCTCGCGGGCGTCGGCCATGAAGTACGAGTCGATCTGGCTGCGCGAGGCGCATATGACCGGGTCGCCGCTACTTGTGTATACAGAGCGTCAGGCTCATGCGCTGCAACTGTTGATGCAGCAGCAAGGTCACGACGTAACGGTGGCCTGCGCGATGCGCTATGGCAATCCGTCAATCGAATCGGTCATGGAAGCGCTGCGCCGGCAGGGTACCGAACAGATCCTGTTGCTGCCGCTGTATCCGCAGTTCTCCGGCACGACCACGGCCACCGCCTTCGACGAGGCATTTCGTGTCCTGTCGGCGTGGCGCAACCAGCCCGAGTTACGGCTGATCAAGCATTTCCACGATCACCCGGCGTATATCTCTGCGCTGCACAAGCAGGTGGGCGGCTATTGGGCCCAGCATGGCAAGCCGGATTTCGCGCGCGGTGACAAGCTGATCCTGTCGTTCCACGGCCTTCCGCGCCGATTGCTGGACCTGGGTGATCCCTATCACTGCGAGTGTCTGAAGACCGGTCGTCTGCTCGGCGAGGCGCTGGGCTTGCAGCCCGGCCAGTATCAGGTGACGTTTCAGTCTCGTTTTGGCAAGGCGGAGTGGTTACAGCCCTATACAGCGCCGACGCTGGCCGAACTGGGCAAGGTCGGGACGCAGCGCGTGGACGTGTTCTGTCCCGGCTTTCCCGCCGACTGCATCGAGACGCTCGAGGAGATCGCGATGGAGGGGCAGTCGGAATTCCGCGTGGCCGGCGGCCAGGATTTCCATTTCATCCCGTGCCTCAACGATGCAGAGGCGTGGATCGCCGGATTGGCGGATATTGCGTTGCAGCATTTGCAGGGGTGGCCGCTCAATGTTCCACATCCCCACGAACTGGAAGCAAGGCGCTCCCGCGCGCAGGCGCGTGGCGCGGGAGCCTGAGGCCTTGGCGGCGGTCACGGGCGGGCACGGGCAGTAACGGACGGTAATCATGCAAGTCGATTTCGAACCCGATGCGCGGCTGCGCATCGACAAATGGCTCTGGTGCGCGCGCTTCTTCAAGACGCGCTCGCTGGCTGCCGAGGCGGTGGAGCGGGGGCGCGTGAGTGTCAACGGGCAGCCCTGCAAGAACTCGCGCGAGGTCAAGCCGGGCGACACCGTGATACTGGAGGCGCATCAGCAGCGCTGGGAAGTGGTGGTCAAGGGCGTGGCCGCGTCACGCGGGCCGGCGCCGATCGCCCAGACGCTCTATGCGGAGACCGAGGAAAGTCAGGCCGGGCGACAGACAGACGCGGAACGGCGGCGCTTCCAGCACGAGCCGGCGGCGCAGATGCACGGGCGACCGACCAAGCGCGACCGGCGCAGAATCGACGACTTCAAGGGGTGACGGTTGCAGCCAGCCGGGGGCGGGGCACTCCGGCTGGCCGTAATGTAGCGGGTTAGCGGACGTACTGGACGAGGTAATGCTTGAATACGGCCTTGCCGCTGCCATACTCGGTGTCGCGCGGGGCAACCGTGTCGGACAGGCAGATGAAGACCGTCATGGCCGAGAGCGCGGCAATCAGGCAAAGGGCAACGACTGGCAGCTTGTGCATGGCGAACCTTCCGAAGGATGCACCAAAATGATCCACCTCTCTGCTCCCGTTATTTTTGACATTTTTTATTAAGTGAATCTTAGTGTGTGCGATGCAGCAAAGCAATGACGGCTCGATTTCATCGAGCAAGGCTTTGTAACGACGTATTTCCGCGTCTCTGAACCTCCACACTTGAAAAATCGGGGACTGACACCAAGTGCAGCTAGACTTGCCGGTTTGACACCCGACTCACCCGATGGCCTGCCGCCAGAGCGGGCCGTGCTTTTGTTTTGATACGAATCGACATGGAAGAACAGAACCAGACGCCAACCCCCAATACGCAGGCAGCCGAGGACGCCGCCCGCACGCCGGAAGCCGGTGCCGACGAGGTGGTCCGCCTGACGCAACAGGTGGCCGAACTGGAAGCCAAGGCCAAGGAACACTACGACATGTTCCTGCGCGCCACGGCGGAGGGCGAGAACATCCGCCGCCGTTCGCAGGACGAAGTGGCCAAGGCTCACAAGTTCGCCATCGAGAGCTTTGCCGATAACCTCGTGCCCGTGATGGACAGCCTGCAGGCCGCGCTGGCCGACGGTACCGGTGACCTCGGCAAGCTGCGCGAAGGTGTGGAACTGACCGCGCGCCAACTGACCGCCGCGTTCGAACGTGGCCGCATTGTCGAAGTGAACCCGGTGGGCGAGAAGTTCGACCCGCATCGCCACCAGGCCATCTCGATGGTGCCGTCCGAGCAGGAACCGAACACCGTGGTCAACGTGCTGCAACGCGGCTACATGATTGCCGACCGCGTGCTGCGCCCGGCGCTGGTGACCGTCTCGGCGCCGCGCTGAGCGCGAGTCGTCGGCATACGGCAGTACGAAACGCCCGGGCCATTGGCACCGGGCGTTGTCGTTTCAGGAGGGATCGAAATGTCCGAAGGAAACGAGCCGCACCTCGATCACCGCGCGTTCGAGGCGCTCGATATGGCCGAAGTCGATGGCGAGAACATCGACGCGGCGATCGCCAATGCTGGCGACGATCTGGTCTGCGTGTTCTTCTGGGGTGTGGACTGCTTCAACTGCGAGATGGCCAAGAAGGCGATCCTGGCCAATCCCGAACCGATTCGCGCGCTCGACCTGCACTGGCTGCATGCCAATGTCTATGCCCATCCCGAGCTGGGGCGGCGCTTCGGCCTGCATGGTATCCCCGTGTTCATGTTCTTCCACAAGGGTAAGAAGCTCGGCCGCGCCACGGGCTGGCACGGCCATGGGCAGTTCTCGGCGGCCGTGGGCAATGCGCGGCTCAAGGCCAGCGGCAAGCCGCTAGCGGGATAGCGCGTAACCCAGGCGGATCTGCCAGGGCGTCTTCTGGTTGTAGTTGAGCAGGCTTTCGCCATAGCCATAGAAGTAGCCCAGCATCAGGTAGCCAGCCGTGCCCGGAATCAGGCGAGAGAGCGGGTACGAGGCCTGCGCGTCGACGCTGCCGTACATCTGCCGCGTGCCCTTGCGCAGCGTGGCGGCGAATTCCCACGAATCGGGCTTCCCATAGGCCAGGTTCAGGTCCATGTAGCCGCGATAGTGCGCGATGTCCTCATTCTCGCTTTTCTCCAGGTACGCATAGACCTTGGGCGCCACGCGCCAGTGCCAGTCGTTCTGGTCGCCAAAGTACATCGTCGGCTTGAGGAACAGCGTGTTGATGCTGCGCGAATCGGCGCCGGCCCGGCCATTCGACTCGTGCTCGAAGCCCGAAGCGATCGACAGCCGGCTGATCACGCTGTTCTTCACGCCCGTGTCGGACAGGTAGTAATACAGGCTAGGGCGATAGTTGGTGTCCTCGAACGGCTTCGAGGCGCTGTGCAGGTCCCATAGCGAGAACTGCGTGTAGGCGAAGTAGAGGTTGTCGATGAAGCGCTTCGACGCCGGGTCCTTGCCCTCGTAGATCCGGAATTTGAAGCTGAGCTGGAACTTGGCGTTGGCCCCGTCGTGCGCGCCGAACATGATGTACATCGGCTCGTTGAAGGAAAGCCGTTGCGCATCACGCAGATCGGCTGGCGCCGGAGTGGATGCGGGGACATTCTCGGCCGATACGACCGGGGTGACCTGGCCGACGCTGACAGGCGCGCCGGCCGCTTTGGGTTCGGCCGGTGTGCCGGCGACCACTGGCGCAGTAACGGTGGCCGGGTTTGCGCCCGGCGCCTGGTTCAGCGTGATCAGGACCGGCGCGGCGTCGATCCCGGAGATGTCCAGGCGGACCACTCCACGCAATGTCGCAGGCCATTCCCCACGGAAGCTGACGGTCTGGTGCTCGCCTTGCCGCAGGTTCAGGACGGTTGGCCCCTTGCCGACGCGCTTGAGCGTCATGGGTGCCGGCGCCACAAGGTCTCCCGAGGCTGACACCTCGAGGGTGTCGGGCACGGCATAGCGGCGCGTGTCCCGATCCCCGGTGATCAGCAGGGTCAGGGTGAGCGGCTGAGTGGCATCAACGACACGCGGTGGCTGCAACACGGATACCGCGGCATCGGCTGGCGTGGCGTGGAACAGGACGGCCGACGAGGCCAGCGTATGCAACAGCAGGCGGAAGGCCGTGCGTGGAAGTGCAACACGGCCTGACACGTAACGTGGCATCGGGAGCAATGAGCGCCGCACCGGCGGGATATCGACAGCACTCCGGTGACGTGGACGCGACAAGAGTTGCGATGCCCGCAAGCGTACCATGTGTGGCGCGTGCGGCATGTGACGAATGGTTAGCCACGGGGCGTGGCCAAACCGGGTGGGTGCGGATCAGCCGGCGGCCCGGCGTCGGATATCGTCCACGTAGGCCTGCCCGTCCGGCGGCATGCCATTGCGCTGCGCGTTCCAGAGCATCTGGCCGAGCGCTTCCATGATCTGGTGCTGGGCCTCGTGCGGCGAATCGAGCCGGCGGCTCAATGCCTCGTAGGCGGCGCGGATGCCGGGCGGCTGGTCGATCGAGACCTGTTCGGAGATCGACAGATGCATCGCCAAGTGCAGGAACGGGTTGGTCTGGCCGCCTTCCGGTGTGTAGTCGCGCGCTAGCGCGGCTTCGGTATCGGTCAGCAGGGACTGGTACTCGGGATGCTGGTCGATCCAGTCGACCGCGATCGCTTCAAGCGGCGTGAGGACGTTGCCCGCGACGCGCTTCTGCCAGGCTTCGCAGAAGAACCGGCGGACTTCTTCTCTTGAGGGATTGAACATGATGGCCGCTATTGTAGTGCAGCGGTCGCGGCTCTGCCGACGGCGCCCCGCGCATTAGTAGAATGCGGAAGTTTGTTCGCCGTCGTTCAGTACGCTGACAAACTATCGCGAACAAACCTCAGCCACTGCCATTTTTCAGATTCGCCACCGATGACTGCATCCGCCACCGGCACCATGGGCCACGCCCGCGACAAGCTCGCGGGCGTGTTGCTGATCGCGCTCTCCGCCAGCGCCTTCGGCGCCATGGCCATCTTCGCGCGCTTTGCCTATGCAGCGGGGGCGGACGTCTATGGCCTGCTGGCCGTGCGCTTCCTGCTGGCCGCGATTGCGATGGGCTTTGTGATGCGTGCCAGGGGGATCAGCCTGCCGCCGTGGCGCCGCGTGCTGGCGCTGGCGGCGATGGGTGGCATCGGTTATGTCAGCCAGTCGTACTGTTTTTTCACGGCGTTGAACTACGCGCAGGCCAGCCTGGTGGCGCTGCTGCTGTATCTCTATCCGCTGTTCGTGACGATCCTTGCCGCCGTCTTCCTGAAGGAGCACCTGACCACTTCCACGGTGATCGCGCTGGTGCTCTGCTCGGTGGGCGCGGGTTTGACCGTGGGGGGAGGCGAGGGCAGTTCGCTAGGCATCGCCCTTGGGGTGGCCGCGGCGGTGATCTATTCGATCTATATCGTGGTGGGTGCGCGCGTGACTGCCGGCGTCAATGCCATCGCCACGACCACGGTGATCTGTACGGCGGCGGCACTGGTCTATGTGACGCTCGGGTTCTTGCGCGCGGGGGCTGGCGTGCCGCCGCAGTTTCCGGCCAGCGCAGGTGGCTGGCTGGCGTTGGTGGCCATCGCGCTGGTATCCACCGTGCTCGCGATCCTGACGTTCTTCGCCGGACTGCAGCGGCTTGGGGCCTCCAAGGCATCGATGCTGTCGACGCTGGAGCCTGTGGTGACCGTAGTGCTGGCCGCCGTGTTGCTTGGCGAACACATCGGCCCGACCCAGGCCGTCGGGGGCGGGTTGATCCTCGCCGGAGTGCTCTGGCTGACACGCCGGGCCAGCGGTACGCCCCCACTGAAGACCTCCGACGAACGGAATTGAACGGGTTCGTCAAAGCGCTTGTGGGCGCACGGCGGACGCTTGGGTACAATCGCGCTTTCTTTCATCCCAAAACCCGGAAAACGCGCAATGAAATCCGTCGATCAGGCAGTCCTTGCACAATTGTTCACTGAAGCCCGCACCCACAACGTGTGGCAAGACAAGCATGTGGATGATGCGCTGCTGAAGCAGATCTACGAAGCGATGAAATTCGGTCCGACCGCCGCAAATGGCTCGCCGGCACGCATCGTGTTCGTGAAGTCGGCGGCCGAGAAGGCCCGCCTGGTCGAGTGCGTATCGGCTGGCAATGCCGACAAGACCCGCTCGGCGCCGGTGACCGCGATCATCGCGTTCGACCGCAACTTCCACGACCAACTGCCGAAGCTGTTCCCCCACGCCGATGCGCGTTCGTGGTACGCCGGCAACGACGAGAAGATTGCCCGCGACGCGCTGATGAACAGCTCGCTGCAAGGTGGCTACTTCATCCTGGCCGCCCGCGCACTGGGTCTGGACTGCGGCCCGATGGCCGGATTCGATGCCGACAAGCTCAACGCCACGTTCTTCCCCGACGGCAAGTGGGCGGTCAACTTCCTGGTGAACCTGGGCTATGGCGAAGCCGACAAGCTGTTCCCGCGTGGTCCGCGCCTGACGTTCGACGAAGCCTGCCGCATCGTCTGATGCGCCGCTGACCCGAAACAAAAAAGCGACCCATCGAGGTCGCTTTTTTGTTGGCGCGTGGACGGCTCAGGGGCTCAGGCCGACCATTCCTCCATCGGATTGCAGGCGAGGTATTGCTTTGCTTCCGAGATGCCAAGCCGCTCCCGGGCCGCGTCGATCGGCTCGTTCAGCAGCGCATCGTAGTCTTCGGCCAGCAGCCACTTCGCCCGCTTGCCCAGGCGGTAGCCTTCGAGCACTGCGCGCGCGAACGCGAGGCTGCCGGTCAGCCGCCAGCTCTTCAGGGCAGCGGCGACCGCGATGAAGGCCCAACCCTTGCCGCCGGTCTGCGCATAGCTGAACGCGACCAGTGCCGCCTCGCCGAGACTTTCGTCGGCACGGTAGCCGGTCAGCACGTGCCAGATATCGTGGATGTCGCGTGTGCGCCGGCCGAACCACATATACGCGTCCTCGACCACCGGTTCCTGGTTCAGGTTCGAGACCTTCGCCAACCCATCCGCGCTATAGCCGGTCTTTTCGAGAAAACCACGGTACGCCGCGCCGACCGTTCCCGGGGCAAAGCTGGCGATGTATGCGGGATCGCAGAGTCGCTCGGCCAGTTCTTCGCGCAGGTAAGCAAGGCGGCGGCCTTCCGGCGTGCTCAGCAGCCGGCTGTAGTTCTTCGGCATGCTCGGGCCATTGAGCGCCCGCATGATGCGGAAGACCTGCTCCGTGTCGTGGCCGTCCGCCAGCAGTTTGCGGATGGCATCGAAGGCGGTGGGCAAGTCCCGCTTGTAAGGGTTGAAACCGGTCGAAGCGGCCATCGTTGGGCTCCTATTTTCGGGCGGGCGGATCAGGCGGACACTGGCTCGTGCAGTTGCAGTGCCGCGTTTCGGACAAAATCCACGCTGGTATCGATCGCGGTAACTGGCAGCATATGCCCTCCGCTTACCAATGTCAGCCTGGCGCCAGGGACCTTCGCGGCGAATGCCTCGCCGTTCAGCTTGTAGTCGAGGATGCGGTCCTCGCGGCCGTAAAGGACGTGGATCGGCATCCGCAGCGCGCCATAGTGCGGCACCACGGCAGGCAGGCTCGCGGCTGCGCCGATCAGGTCTTCCGAGGCACCGAGGAAATGGCTCGGCCGCATTGCCAGCAGGCCGCCGCCGCGCGTGGGGAAGTCGTCGGGCGCGCGGTCGGGGCCGAAGACGATGTCCATGACCTGCTCGCGATTCCTGATCGACATCGGGATCAGCAGCGTCCACGCCAGCAGCTTTCTCTTCCATGCGCTCGGGATCGTCATTGCCTCGAACACGGGCGAGATATGCTCGGGCGGATGCGTCAGCGGGGCGATCAGGGCCAGACCGCCCACATGCTCGGGGTGGCGACTCGCCAGGGTCAGCGCAATCGCGCCACCCAGCGAGTGGCCGACCACCAGTGGCTTGTCGAGGCCCATCTTGTCGATCAGGGCAGCCAGCGTGTCGGCCTGCGCCGGCAGGTCGGCAGCGGCGCCGGGCGCGCGCGTCGAGTATCCGGCGGCAGGCCGGTCGATGGCCACCACCCGGAAGTCGCGCGCAAGCGGTTCGATCATCCCGTAGTCGAAGTTGCCGAGCTGGCCGGACAGGCCATGCACCAGCAGTACAGCGGGGCCGGTGCCGCGCTCGACGACATGCAACTGCGCGCCAGGGACGTCAATGAAACGCCCGGTCGGCGGCAAGGCGGCTTCGATCTTCCGGGTGGTGCGCCACGTGAACAGGAACAGCGCAAGGCCGATCAGTACCAGCAGCCCAACGACGGCGACGATGACGGAGAGCAGGACGTTCACGGCTGTACCTCCGCCAGGGCATCTTCCTGCGGCAAGGTCGCGGTGCCTTGCCTATCAAACTGCAGCACGCCATCCGCGATGCGGCCATGGCGAATGGTCATCATATCCATGAAGTAGTTCTGGTAGACGCGCCACGGCCGGCGGTCGCCCTGCCGGGGCAGCACACTGGCGGCGCGTTGCACGTAGCCCGAAGAGAAGTTCAGAAATGGCATGGTCTGCACGGTTGGATCCACGTGCGGCGCGGCGGAGCGGTAGCCGTGGCGATCCATGTAACGCAGCAGCCGGCAGACGTACTCGGCGGTCAGGTCCGCCTTCAGCGTCCACGATGCATTGGTGTAGCCGAAGGCCAGCACGAGATTGGGTACGTCGCTGAGCATCATGCCCTTGTAGGCCATCGCCTCGGCCGGGCGGCGCGGCGCGCCATCCACGGTGACGACGATGTCGCCCAGCATATTCAGCTTCAGGCCGGTGGCCACCACCACGATGTCGGCCGGCAGGGTCTGGCCCGAGGCCAGCACGATGCCGTCCTCGGTGAAACGCTCGATGGTGTCGGTCACGATCGAGGCGCGGCCCTCGCGGATCTCGCGGAACAGGTCGCCGTCGGGCACCAGACAGACGCGCTGGTCCCACGGCTTGTAGCGCGGCGTGAAATGGGTGTCGACGTCATAGCCGGGCGCAAGCTGCTCGGCCGCCATGCCGATCATCCGGGCCTTGACCTTCTCGGGTTTGCGACGGGCAAGCTGGAAGAAGAACATCCCCAGCAGCACGTTCTTCCAGCGCGTGGCCGCATAGGCCAGCCCTTCGGGCAGCATCCGGCGCAGCTTGTGAGCGATCGCATCCTGACCGGGACGCGTGACGATATACGTGGGCGACCGCTGCAGCATCGTCACGTGGGCCGCGGTTTGCGACATGGACGGTACCAGCGTGACGGCCGTAGCGCCGCTGCCGACTACCACCACGCGTTTGCCGGCATAGTCGATCGACGGGTCCCAAAACTGTGGATGCACCATGCGGCCACGGAAGTTCTCCTCGCCCGGAAACGTTGGCCGGTGGCCCTCCGCGTAACTGTAGTAGCCGGCGCAGACATAAAGGAAATGCGTGCGCAGGCGGACCCGGCTGCCATCGGCGGTGCGCTCGGCCTCGATCGACCAGCAGGCTGAGCGGCTATCCCAGGCCGCGCTGACCACCTTGTGCCCGTAGCGGATGTGCTTTGTGATGCCCGCTTCGTCGGCGGTCTCGCGAATGTACGACAGGATCGACGGGCCATCGGCAATTGCCTTGGCGCCTCTCCAGGGCTTGAAGCGGTACCCCAGGGTGTACATGTCCGAGTCGGAGCGGATGCCCGGGTAGCGGAACAGATCCCAGGTACCGCCCATGGCCTGCCGGGCTTCCAGGATGGCGTAGCGCTTGCCGGGGCAGCGGTCCTGCAATTGTCGGGCGGCGCCGATACCGGACAGGCCGGCGCCGACGATCAGAACATCAAGGACTGCGTCATCAGGAGTAGGGGCGGTCATGACGGGAACCCGGATCAGTGGCATTTCTGACAACATAGGTTGTCAGAAGCAATCTGACAATAGGGAATGTCATAATGGCGCCCATGACTACCGAGCTCTCTCCCGCGCGCCGCTACCGTGGCGCCGAAGCCGAAGAACGGCGCGCCCAGCGCCGCGGGCAACTTATTGCCGCGGCAGTACAGGTCTATGGCGAGCGCGGCTACCAGAACGCGACAGTCAAGGCCGTTTGCGAGGCAGCCGGTCTTACCGAGCGGTACTTCTACGAGTCATTCGCCAACAGCGAGGCCTTGCTGCTGGCTTCGTTTCAAACAGTCACGGACCTGTTGCTGCAGAAGATCGAACTGGCCGGCGAAGCGGCCGGCGGTGACGGCGAGCATCGCGCATTGGCGATACTGCGTGCCTACTTCGGCACGCTGCAGTGCGAACCCCGCTCGGCGCGGGTCTTCCTGGTGGAGATCCGGGGTGTCAGCAAACTGGTGGATGAGGCGCTCGGCCTCTCGCTGCGCGATTTCGGCGGGCTGCTGGCGCGTGTGCTGATGCCGGAAGGCAAGGAGCCGGATCCGATGCTGCTGGCCGGTGTGGCTGGCGGCATCATTCATGTGGCACTGCACTGGATCCGTCACGGCTATGCGCCCGATGTCGATACCGTTGCGGCGACGGCGCTGCAACTGGCGCTGGTGTTGAAGGATCGTCAGCGTTCCTGACGACCGGCGACTGAACCGGCTACTGCTTCGGCGCGGGCGTTTTTTCCTTGAACTCGCAGAGGGGTTCGATCGCGCAGTGCCAGCACTCGGGCTTGCGCGCCTTGCACACGTAGCGACCATGCAGGATCAGCCAGTGGTGCGCATCGTGCAGGAATTCTGTCGGCACGACCTTCAGCAGCTTCTCCTCCACTGCGTCGGGATTCTTGCCGGGCGCCAGGCCGGTACGGTTCGATACGCGGAAAATGTGCGTGTCCACGGCGATCGTCGGCTGGCCGAACGCAACGTTCAGCACCACGTTTGCCGTCTTGCGGCCGACGCCGGGCAGCGATTCCAGCGCCTCGCGCACCGGCGGCACCTTGCCGTCGTACTTCTCCACAAGAATGCGGCACGTTTCCATTACGTGCCTGGCCTTGGTCTTGTAGAGGCCGATCGTCTTGATGTAGTCGATCAGGCCCGCCTCGCCAAGCGCCAGGATCTGCTGCGGCGAATGCGCGACCGGGAACAGCAGGCGCGTGGCCTTGTTGACGCCGACATCGGTGGCCTGCGCGGAGAGCAGCACCGCGATCAGCAATTCGAACGGCGAGCTGTACTCCAGCTCCGTGGTCGGCGTCGGATTGACCTCACGCAGGGTTTCGAAGATGGCGCGGCACTTGGCGGAGTTCATGTCGAAGGGTTGTTGTTGTCCTGCTTGTTGTCCTGCTTGTTGCCCTGCTCGCCGGCCGGTTCGTGCGTGGTCATGCCAAGCTTTGCCCGCCGAGCTTCGGCAGCGTCGATCTGTGCCTGGACGGCCGGCGAAACGTTCTCGGTATTGAGCGGCCGGGCCGCGGCTTGCTTCTGCCGCGCGCGTTCAATGGCCGCCTGGATGATCGCCTTCTTGCGCGCCTGGGCTTCCTGTTCCGCGGTGTTGGCGACGGGCTCGGCCTGCAGCGCCTCGAGTTTGGCGGCGGCCTTGGCGGCCAGCCGCGCATCGTTTTCCTCGCGCTCCCGCACCAGTCGCACGCCGCGCGCGGCGTAGCGCGCGTGTGCCGCGTCGGCCTGCTCCTGTGACCACGCAGCCCATCCCGTTTGCTCGCCGGTGACCGGAATCATCTCGATGCAGTCGACCGGGCAGGGCGCCACGCACAAGTCGCAGCCCGTGCACCAGTCTGGCAGAACGGTGTGCATCTGCTTGGGCGCACCGACGATGGCATCGACTGGGCAGGCCTGGATACACAGCGTGCAGCCGATACAGAGCGATTCTTCGATCCGGGCGACCGCGCGGGGTTGCTCCACGCCGCGTTCCGGGTCGAGCGGCTGTGGCGCGACGCCGAGCGCCGCTGACAGCCGCACGATGCCTTCGGCGCCGCCCGGGGGGCAACGGTTGCTTGCCGCTTCACCGCGCGCCATGGCTTCGGCGTAGGGGCGGCAGCCATCGAACCCGCACTTGGTGCATTGGGTTTGTGGCAGCAGGGCTTCAAGGCGATCCGCCAGGCTGGCGGCGGCTGAGGGGGTGGTAGTCACGACTGCGAAACGTATATCGAGGGACGGCTGAAATCTGGCACGCTTCTGGCGAGCGTGTGCGCGGCAAGGATTATCCCCGATTTCGTCGCGGGCCAGAAAAAGCGATGATGCGCTGCGTCACCCGTTCGGGGAGGAACAGGGCGATGCGACATTGCTGTGTGCCATAATCCGCGCAACTCACAGACCAGGAATTCATGTCAAACGAGCCAAGAACCAAGCGGGACCCCGAGGGCACGCGCCGGCGCATTCTGGCTGCGGCCACGGAAGAGTTTGCCAAGGGCGGGCTGGCCGGCGCGCGCGTCGACCAGATCGCGCGCCGCGCCGAGACCAACGAGCGGATGCTCTATTACTACTACGGCAGCAAGGAGGGCTTGTTCCTTGCGGTGCTCGAAAAGCAGTATGCGGAGTTTCGCGCGGACGAAGAGCGCCTCCACATCACCGACGAAGACCCGGTTGCCGCCGTCCGCACGCTGGCTCGCTTCGTCTGGGACTGGTATTACCAGCATCCGGAGTTCATCCGGCTGGTGAACAGCGAGAACCTGCACGAGGCGCGGCACCTGAAGAAGTCCGCGCAATTGCATCAGCTCGTCAACCCGGTGGTCGACGTGCTGGCCGACATCATCAAGCGAGGACAGAAGCAGGGCCTGTTCCGCGATGACATCGACGTGCCGCAGTTCTACCTGACCATCTCGGCGCTCGGCTATTACGTGCTGTCGAATCGTTACACGATCAGTGCCGTGATCGGCCGCGACGTGGCCTCGGAGGAGGAGCACGAGCGCTTTGCCGATCTGCATACCAAGATGCTGCTGTCGTATCTGAAGCGCTGAAGCTGGCGCCGGCATCGGCAAATAAAAAAACGCCCGCGAGTCTTCGCGGGCGTTTGACTTTGATGCGACGCGCGACGGTCAGGCGCGGTACTTGCGGATGAAATCGCGCAGTTCCGGGTAGACGCTATCGCGCCAGCGGCGGCCCGAGAAAATCCCGTAGTGGCCGCATTTCTCGGCGGTCAGGTGTTGCTTGCGGGTCTTCGCGATGCCGGTGCACAAGTCGTGCGCGGCGGCGGTCTGGCCGGCGCCCGAAATATCGTCGAGCTCGCCTTCGATCGTCAGCAGGGCAGTGCTCTTGATGTCCTGCGGACGCACCGGCTCGCCGTCGACAACCCACGTGCCATTGGCCAGGCGGAATTCCTGGAACACCGTGCGAATCGTCTCGAGGTAGTACTCGGCCGCCATATCGAGGACGGCGTTGTACTCGTCATAGAACTTGACGTGCGCCTCGGCGTCGTCGGACCCGCCCTGGACCAGGCTCAGGTAGTAGTCATAGTGCGACGACACATGGCGGTCCGGGTTCATCGCCACGAAGCCGGCGTGCTGCAGGAAGCCCGGATAGACGCGGCGGCCGTGGCCCGGGTAGTTGGCCGGCACCGTGTAGATGACGTTGTTCTCGAACCACTCGTAGGACTTGTTGGTGGCGAGCGAGTTGACCGCCGTTGCGCTCTTTCGCGCGTCGATCGGGCCACCCATCATCGTCATGGTGCGCGGGGTCTTCTCACCTGCCGACGCCATCAGCGAGATCGCGGCAAGTACCGGCACGGTCGGCTGGCACACGGAGATCACATTCAGGTTCTCCGCGCCAATGTGGCGGATGAACTCCTGGATGTAACGGATGTAGTCGGACAGATGGAACTCGCCGTGCTCCACCGGCACCATGCGGGCGTCCACCCAGTCGGTCACATAAACTTTGTGGTCCTGCAGCAAAGTGCGCACGGTATCGCGCAGCAGCGTGGAGTGGTGGCCGGACAACGGCGCGCAGACCAGCACGACCGGCTCGTCCTTGAGCAGCTTGATGGTGTCCGGATCGTCCGCATAGCGCTTGAAGCGCACCAGCTTGCAGAACGGCTTGTCCAGGATGGTTTGTTCGACGATCGGAATGTCGCGGCCATTCGAACGGACGGATTTGATGTTGAATTCCGGCTTTTCGTAGGCTTTTCCCAATCGGTACAGCAATTCGTAGCCTGCTGCCAGCCGAGGAGCGCCGGGGACCAGTGAAAGAGGGCTGAGGGGGTTCGTAAATGTCTTTGCAGTCGCTTGGGCCCACGCGGTAAGCGGGTTCAGCATCGTGCGCTGGAATTCATGCAGTTGATAAAGCATGGGGGTACCTGTCTAGCCTTTCTTGTCGCCAACGGATGTCGTGCAACCGATTATGCACGGAATAGAACGATCGTGCTTTGCAGCATAAACCTCATCGTTGTACCTGCAAGTGGGGAAGACAATAGGGCATTTGCCTATATTCCAGATGACATTTCCGAGCGCCCAAAGAAAAAGGCGACCGGAGTGGCCTCCAGGTCGCCTTTCGCTGCCGGATGCCGCATTTTGGTGCGGCGCCCGTCCGATGTCGCCGGTTTAGTAGACGGCGGCGATCGCGTTCACCACGGCGTCGATGTTGCGGCTGTTCAACGCTGCCACGCAGATGCGGCCCGTGCTCACGGCGTAGATGCCGTGTTCGTTGCGCAGGCGGTCCACCTGGGCCGAGGTCAGGCCCGAGTACGAGAACATGCCGCGCTGGGCCTTCACGAACGAGAAGTCGCCCGGCACGCCCTTGGCGGCCAGCTTGTCGACCAGCGCATGGCGCATCAGCTTGATGCGGTCGCGCATTTCGGCCAGTTCCTGCTCCCACATGGCGCGCAGTTCCGGGCTGTTCAGTACGGTGGCCACCACGGTGCCGCCGTGGGTCGGCGGGTTCGAGTAGTTCGTGCGGATGACGCGCTTGATCTGCGACATCACGCGCTGGGCTTCTTCCTTGCCCGTGGTCACGATCGACAGGGCGCCTACGCGCTCGCCGTACAGCGAGAAGCTCTTCGAGAACGAGCTGGAAACGAAGAACGGCAGGCCCGACTCCGCGAACAGGCGCACAGCGGCGCCGTCCGGCTCGATACCCTCGGCAAAGCCCTGGTAGGCCATGTCCAGGAACGGGATCAGGTTACGTTCCTTGACCAGTTCCACGACCTGCTTCCACTGGGCTTCGTCCAGATCCACGCCGGTCGGGTTGTGGCAGCAGGCGTGCAGCACGACGATCGTGTTGGCCGGGTACGACTTCAGCGATTCCACCATGCCGGCGAAGTTCAGGCCGTGGCTGGCAGCGTCGTAGTAGGCATAGTTGATCACGGGGAAACCGGCGGCTTCGAACAGCGCGCGGTGGTTTTCCCAGCTCGGATCGCTGATTGCGACCGATGCGTTCGGGTACAGGCGCTTCAGGAAGTCGGCGCCGATCTTCAGGGCGCCGGTGCCGCCGAGTGCCTGAGCCGTCACCACGCGGCCTTCGGAGATCAGGGCCGATTCCTTGCCGAACAGCAGGGTTTGCACGGCCTGGTCATAGGCGGCGATGCCTTCGATCGGCAGGTAGCCACGCGGCGTGGCGGTCGTCAGGCGGGCCTTTTCGGCCTCCTGCACGGCGCGCAGCAGCGGAATTTTCCCTTCGTCGGTGAAGTACACGCCAACGCCCAGGTTCACCTTGGTGGCGCGGGTATCAGCATTGAACGCTTCATTCAGGCCCAGGATCGGGTCGCGCGGGGCCATCTCGACGGCAGAAAACAAACTCATTTGGAATCTCGTGGTCAGCTGTGTAACAAAACGGAGGGCGTAGAATCGCTTCGACTGCGCAGTGGCTGCAGCGGAACCTGGAACACACTCCTGACAGAACCTGACAGCAGCGTCGGGCAGACTGTGCTTGAACCAAGCCGCGCAACCCCAAGATTCTAGCGTATCCGCCAGTTTTCCTCAGGTATTTCCCTACGTTTATGACGAACCTTGCTGAAGCCGCCCCCGCCCTGGATGAAGACAAATTCGTCACGTTTCCGGGGTCTCCATTCCAGCTTTATCAGCCGTATTCGCCGGCGGGCGACCAGCCGGAGGCGATCCGCCAACTGGTGGAGGGCGTGGAGGACGGCCTGTCGTACCAGACGCTGCTGGGCGTGACCGGCTCCGGCAAGACCTTCACGATGGCCAACGTGATCGCCCGGATGGGCCGGCCGGCCATTGTCTTCGCGCCAAACAAGACACTGGCGGCGCAGCTGTATTCCGAGTTCCGGGAGTTCTTCCCGCGCAACGCGGTCGAGTATTTCGTCAGCTACTACGATTACTACCAGCCCGAGGCCTACGTGCCGCAGCGCGACCTGTTCATCGAGAAGGACTCGTCGATCAACGAGCATATCGAGCAGATGCGGCTGTCGGCGACCAAGAGCCTGCTGGAACGACGCGACACGATCATCGTCGCCACGGTGTCGGCGATCTACGGTATCGGCAATCCGAGCGAATACCACCAGATGATCCTGACGCTGCGTACTGGCGACAAGATCAGCCAGCGCGATGTCATCGCCCGCCTGATCGCGATGCAGTACACGCGCAACGAGACTGACTTCCAGCGCGGCACGTTCCGCGTGCGCGGCGACACGCTCGACATCTTTCCGGCCGAGCACGCCGAGATGGCGGTGCGCGTCGAACTGTTCGACGACGAGGTGGATTCGCTGCAGTTCTTCGATCCGCTGACCGGCCGCGTGCGCCAGAAGATTCCGCGTTTCACGGTCTATCCCTCGAGCCACTACGTGACGCCGCGCGAAACGGTGCTGCGCGCGATCGAGGACATCAAGGTGGAGCTGCGCGAGCGGCTGGATTTCTTCTACAAGGAGAACCGCCTCGTGGAGGCGCAGCGGCTCGAGCAGCGTACGCGGTTCGATCTGGAGATGCTCACCGAACTGGGCTTCTGCAAGGGCATCGAGAACTATTCGCGCCATCTGTCGGGCGCGAAGCCGGGCGAGCCACCGCCGACGCTGGTTGACTATCTGCCGCCAGACGCGCTGATGTTCCTGGACGAGTCCCACGTGCTGATCGGCCAGTTGAACGGCATGTACAACGGCGACCGCGCGCGCAAGACCACGCTGGTCGAGTACGGCTTCCGCTTGCCCTCGGCGCTGGACAACCGGCCGCTCAAGTTCGACGAGTACGAGCGAAAGATGCGCCAGGCGGTGTTTGTGACAGCCACTCCGGCGAACTACGAGAAGGAGCACGCGGGGCAGGTGGTCGAGCAGGTGGTGCGGCCGACCGGGCTGGTCGATCCGGTGATCGAGGTGCGGCCGGCCACGACGCAGGTGGACGACCTGCTTGGGGAAATCCATCAGCGGGTCAAGGTCAACGAACGTGTGCTGGTGACGACGCTGACAAAGCGCATGGCGGAGCAACTGACCGAGTTCCTTTCGGAAAACGGCGTGAAGGTCCGCTACCTGCATTCGGACATTGATACCGTCGAGCGCGTGGAAATCATTCGCGACCTGCGGCTTGGCACGTTCGATGTGCTCGTCGGCATCAACCTGCTGCGCGAGGGGCTCGACATCCCCGAGGTGTCGCTGGTGGCGATCCTCGATGCGGACAAGGAGGGTTTCCTGCGCGCCGAGCGTTCTCTGATCCAGACCATCGGGCGGGCCGCGCGTAACGTCAATGGCACGGCCATCCTGTATGGCGACCGCATGACCGACTCGATGAAGGTGGCGATCCGGGAAACCGAGCGTCGCCGCGAGAAGCAGATGGCCTTCAACGAAGCCAACGGCATCACGCCACGCGGCGTGGTCAAGCGCATCAAGGACATCATCGATGGGGTCTACAACGCCGACGACGTCAAGGCCGAACTGACGGCCGCCGCCGAGCGGGCCAGGTACGAGGACATGAGCGAGAAGCAGGTGGCCAAGGAGATCAAGCGCCTGGAGAAGCAGATGCTCGACCATGCCAAGAACCTGGAGTTCGAAAAGGCGGCCCAGGTGCGCGATCAACTCGCGAAGCTGCGGACGCAGGTGTTCGGGGCTGGGGCCGAAGGCGATCATCTCCTGCCGCCGTCCGCGTAAGAGGTCGATCGGGGATCACCCCGAGCCACGGCGTATCGCCGGCATCCTATAGTGGTTGGGGCGGAGACGCCGGATCACGGACAAGGAGCACGCCATGGTGAGTCAGTTCGAATATGGTGGTTATGCGGTAGTGGCCCGTGCAGTCCCGCACGCGGGCGGTGGGTTTGCCGGGGTATTGACGATTGCCGACGCGTTCGGCGAGCCCGGCGGCCCGACTTTCGAGACGGAAACCGGCACGGCGCATTCGCCCGAGGCTGCGCTTGCCCTGGCGGAAGCCGAGGCCATGCGTACGATCGACGCCGGTGAAGTGAACTGACGGGCCGGCAACGCGCAGCATCCGGAAGCGCAGGACGCAGGAGACAGGTAATGGCCTATAGCAGTGAGTGGAAGAAGAGGGTTTTCGAGACGCACGAGATTCAGGTGCTGGTGAAACCCCGTTCACCGATCGCATGGGAATACACGGTGCGGGTGTGCCGCAAGGGCACGAATATCCGCGCTGCCAGCACGATGGTGGAAACAGCGCCACCCTCCGAGCGGTACGGAACGCCCGAAGAAGCCGAGGCGGCCGGATTCGCGCGTGGCAAGGCGATCGCCGAGCAGCTCTGACCGGGCGAAGTCGTTTCGGCGTCAGTCGGCAGGCGGTAGAATCGCGCCGATGAAAAAGTACGCCATTCTGATGTGTTGCATGGGCAATATCTGCCGTTCCCCGACGGCGGAGGGTGTCCTGCGCGCCAAGCTCGAGGCCGCCGGCCTTGCCGATCTGGTCGAACTCGATTCGGCCGGCACGCATGACTATCACGTGGGCAGGGCGCCCGACGCGCGCAGCCAGCGCCATGCGCTGCGACGCGGCTACGACTTGTCCGCACTGCGTGCCCGGCAGGTGGTCGTGGCGGACTTCAGTCGCTTCGACCTGGTGCTGGCGATGGACCAGGCCAACCTTTCGGCGCTGCGCGCGCTCCATGCCGATGCTGGCGCCGACAGGCTACGCCTGCTGATGAGCTTTGCCACGCAGCACAACGCCGAGGAAGTGCCCGACCCGTACTACGGCGAGGGCGATGGTTTCGAGCGCGTGCTGGACTATATCGAGGATGCCTGTGACGGCGTGATCGAGATGTTGCGGAAGCGGCTGATCTGATGCTGCGTTCCCTGTTTCGAAAGTGGCGCGAGTCACGCAATGCCAGCCTGCAACTGGATGCCATCCTGGCCGCGGCCGACCCCGATGCGCTGCTCGCCGACCGAAATCAATGGCTGATCGAACTCGCCTACTGGCTGCGCCGGGACGGCAATCTCGATGCCGGCGCGGAGGCGGGCGGGGCCGGCAGCCGCAGTTTTCCGGTCCATGTTCGTCTGCGTTACCTGCTGCAGGTGCTGGCCCGGCATCCCGACTGGGCCGACAGCTTCGCCCGCACGGTCCGCTCGATCGTGCGCGACAACGATCCGACCTCGCTGTTCTGCGATACCGGCGTGGCCTCCCACCCTGGGATCTGGAGCGAGATGGCGGACCGGCTCCAGGCGCGCTTCCTGCCGCCGCCCCCGAATCGCAGCGATATGGCGGGCCTGTTCGCGCTGTTGTTTGTCGATGAGAACGACGCTGACTGGGTCGAGACACTCGACGACGAACTGGTCGAGCGGCTTGCCCAGGCGTTGCTGGTGGGCGCCGAGGGCGGGGCGGAAGAAGGGGATGGCGTCAAGCGCCTGCGCAAGGCGCGCGAGGCAACGCTGACGGCCAGCATCCAGGTTCTGGTGAGCCAGGTGAAGGCGACGGGGCTGAGTCAGGCGATCCGCAGCCGCCTGCGTGGGCGTGTGGACGAGACACCGTTCTTCCGCCTGGACCGCGCTGTCGCGGCATTGTGCGAGGAAGGACTGGCGCACGATGATGCATTCGTCCATCGGCTCAATTATTTCCGCGGCTTGCTAGACGGTTGCCACGCAGCCGCGCGCCAGGTCTACGAGGATCTCGAGGAAAACGGTGTCTCCGTGGAGGTGGTGTTCCAGATCGAGCGGATGAAGGCTCGCCTGGCACGTATCGATCTGCTCCTCACCGCATGGGTCGATCCCTCGCACCATGGGCGGCACGCGCACCTGATTGCCGAGTTGATCCGATCGACGCAGGCGCGGCGCAGCGTCGGGCATCTGATGAGTTCGTCGTTCGCGCAACTCGCGCGCAAGGTCGTCGAGCGTTCGGCCGAGAGCGGCGAGCACTACATCACGCGCGATCGCAAGGAGTATGCCGAACTGATGCGCGCCGCGATGGGCGGTGGTCTGGTTACCGTCCTCACCGTCTACCTGAAGTTCCTGATCTACGGGCTTCACCTGGACAAGTTCATCGAAGGCTTCCTGGCCTCGCTGAACTACGCGGGTAGCTTCCTCGCGATCCATTTCGCGCATTTCACGCTGGCCACCAAGCAGCCGGCCATGACGGGGCCGGCGCTGGCACACCGGCTCGACGGCGCTGGGCGGCCGGAAGGGCGCGAGATTTTCGTCGACGACACGATCGCCATGATCCGGTCAAATGCGGCCGCGATCTTCGGCAACCTGTCCGTGGTGTTCCCGGTGGCGCTGGCGATCGAGTGGGGCGTGGGCAAGGCGTTCGGCGCCCACCTGCTGACGCCCGCGAAGGCGATCGCGACGATCGAATCGTTCTCGATCCTTGGCCCTACGCCGCTCTATGCGATCTTCACGGGCGTGCTGCTCTGGCTGTCGAGCCTGATCGCGGGATGGGCCGACAACTGGTTCGCGCTGCATCGTGTGCACGATGTCATGGCCTACAACCGGCGCTTGCGCTATGTACTCGGTCAACGCGGCGCGATGCGCCTGGCCGATTTCTGGAAACGCAATCTCTCGGGCATCACGGCCAACGTGTCGCTGGGCTTCCTGCTTGGGCTGGGGCCGGAGATCCTGAGCTTCTTCGGTCCGCATATGGAAGTGCGCCATGTGACGCTTTCGACGGGTTCGATCGGTGCGGCCATCGGTGTGCTCGGGTTCGATGCGCTGCGCATGCCGGCCCTGTGGCTAGCGGTGGTGGGGATCGCGCTGATGGGGGTGTTGAACGTGGCGGTGAGCTTCGCGCTGGCTTTCAACATGGCCCTGCGCTCGCGCAACCTGCGTCGGGTCGATCGGCGGGAAGTGGTGCGGGCGGTGCGTCAGCGCATTCTCCGGCACCCGCTTTCATTGCTGATTCCGCCGCGTAAAGCGCCGGATTCGGCGCCCGAGGGAAGCCCGTCGTTATAGCGAGTGGAACACTGCATTGCAGCAAGGGGTACTTGACTGATTTAGTCGGAAAATCTTATACTCGACCGAAATCCTCAAGTATTCCACCCCGAGCATCATGAGACTGACCACCAAAGGCCGTTTCGCGGTAACCGCCATGATCGACTTGGCCATGCGCCAGGATCAGGGTCCTGTCACCCTGGCAGGCATCAGTCAACGTCAGAAGATCTCCCTGTCGTACCTGGAACAGCTGTTCGGCAAGCTGCGCCGCCACGAAATCGTGGAGAGCGTGCGTGGTCCGGGCGGCGGGTACAGTCTCGCCCGCAAGGCCGAGGACGTCACGGTGGCGGACATCATCATCGCCGTGGACGAACCGCTCGATGCGACGCAGTGCGGGGGGAAGGGCAATTGTAACGGAGATGACGGCAGCGGACGCTGCATGACCCACGAACTGTGGGCCACGCTGAACCAGAAGATGGTTGAGTATCTCGACTCCGTCTCCCTGAAGAATCTGGTCGACCAGCAGCGCGCCCGCCAGCCGGCGGTGCTGCACGACATGCGCGAAGACGCCGCGCAGCAGCCGGTCGCCGTGTCCCGTGGCAAGGCGGACAAGCAGGAAAAGCCGGCACGCCCCCGCGTGGTCAATTCGGTATTCAGCCTCGCGCAGTCCTGAGCAGGGATTTCGCGGCTGCAGTAAACTATCGGTAGACATTAAGCGATTAGCTGTACCTATAAGGCAGTCATAACGATGAGCACCACCCCACATTTCCCGATCTACATGGATTACTCGGCAACGACGCCGGTGGACCCGCGCGTGGCCGACAAGATGATTCCGTACCTGCGCGAGCAGTTCGGTAATCCGGCGTCGCGTAGCCACGCGTATGGCTGGGACGCCGAGCGCGCTGTGGAAGAGGCGCGCGAGCAGGTGGCCGCGCTGGTCGGCGCCGATCCGCGCGAAATCGTCTGGACGTCGGGCGCGACCGAGTCGGACAACCTCGCCATCAAGGGCGCGGCGAATTTCTACTCGGGCAAGGGCAAGCACATCATCACCGTGAAGACCGAGCACAAGGCCGTGCTCGATACCACGCGTGAACTGGAGCGTCAGGGCTTCGAGGTGACGTACCTCGACGTCAAGGATGACGGCCTGATCGACATGGATGTGTTCAAGCAGGCGATTCGCCCGGACACGATCCTGGTGTCGGTGATGCTGGTGAACAACGAGATTGGTGTGATCCAGGACGTCGAGCAGATCGGTGAGATCTGCCGCGAGAAGGGCATCATCTTCCATTGCGACGCCGCGCAGGCGACCGGCAAGGTGACCATCGACCTGAGCACGCTGAAGTGCGACCTGATGTCGTTCTCGGCCCACAAGACCTATGGCCCGAAGGGCATCGGAGCGCTGTATGTCCGCCGCAAGCCGCGCGTGCGCATCGAAGCGCAAATGCACGGCGGCGGTCACGAGCGCGGCATGCGCTCGGGCACGCTGGCTCCGCACCAGATCGTTGGCATGGGCGAGGCATTCCGTCTGGCCCGCGAGGAAATGGCCACGGAAAACGAACGTATCCGGATGCTGCGCGACCGCCTGTGGAATGGCCTGTCGAGCATGGAAGAGGTGTACCTGAACGGCTCGATGGAACACCGCGTGCCGCACAACCTCAACGTCAGCTTCAACTTCGTCGAGGGTGAGTCGCTGATCATGGCGATCAAGGACGTGGCCGTGTCGTCGGGTTCGGCCTGCACGTCGGCTTCGCTGGAGCCGTCGTACGTGCTGCGCGCCCTGGGGCGCAATGATGAGCTGGCGCACAGCTCGATCCGTTTCACCGTGGGCCGCTTCACGACCGAAGCCGAAATCGACTACACCGTCGAACTGCTCAAGAACAAGATCGGCAAGCTGCGCGACCTGTCGCCGCTGTGGGAAATGTTCAAGGACGGCGTCGACCTGAATTCGATCCAGTGGGCCGCGCACTGATTGCGGCACACGTAAAAAGAACAACCCCATTAAAAGATTGATTAGAGGTAGCCAAAATGTCTTACAGCAACAAGGTTCTCGACCACTATGAAAATCCGCGTAACGTCGGTTCGTTCGACAAGAACGACGACGCGGTGGGTACCGGCATGGTCGGCGCCCCGGCCTGCGGCGACGTGATGAAGCTGCAGATCAAGGTGAACGAGGCTGGCGTGATCGAAGACGCCAAGTTCAAGACCTATGGTTGTGGCTCGGCGATCGCCTCGTCGTCGCTGGTGACCGAGTGGGTCAAGGGCAAGACCGTGGACCAGGCGCTGGAGATCAAGAACACCCAGATCGCCGAGGAACTGGCCCTGCCGCCGGTGAAGATCCACTGCTCGATCCTCGCCGAGGACGCCATCAAGGCGGCCGTCGATGATTACAAGAAGAAGCACCCGGGCGCCGAGCAGAAGGCTGCCTGATCCGGCGTAGACGGTTTGCATGACCGCGCGTGGCAAGTGGGTCGCGCGCGGTGTTCGACAGCAAGGCAAAGATGATCTCAATGACCGAAAAGGCGGCCAAGCACGTCGCCCGATACCTGGAACGCCGCGGCAAGGGCGTGGGCCTGCGCGTGGGCGTGAAGACGACCGGCTGTTCGGGTCTGGCGTACAAGCTTGAGTACGTCGATGAAGTGCTGCCCGAAGACCAGGTGTTCGAAACGCACGGCATCAAGGTGATCGTGGACCCGAAGAGCCTGCCGTACATCGACGGCACCGAGCTGGATTTCGCACGCGAAGGGTTGAACGAAGGCTTCAAGTTCAATAACCCCAACGTCAAGGACGAGTGCGGCTGCGGCGAGTCGTTCCGGGTCTGACGGCTTTTGCCGCAAGGCATGCAACAGGGGGCGGCATAGCCGCTCCTTTTTGTTGGGGAAGCTCTTGAAAGACGATTTTTTTGCGCTGTTCGGGCTGCCTGCCCGTTATGAAGTGGACGAGGCCGCGCTGGACGCGGCCTATCGCACGGTCCAGTCGCAGGCACACCCGGACCGTTTCGCCAATGCGGGCGATGCCGAGCGGCGCGTGGCCATGCAGTGGGCCGCACATGCCAACGAGGCATACCGGACGCTGCGTCAGCCGCTCAAGCGCGCGATCTATCTTCTGCATCTGCGGGGCGTCGATATCCAGGCCGAGAGCAATACGGCCATGGCACCCGAATTCCTGATGCAGCAGATGGAATGGCGTGAGGCGCTGCAGGATGCGGTCGACAGCCGCGCGGTGGATCAACTGGATCGCCTGCTGCGCGATCTGCGTCAGGAAAAGCTCGAGCGCCACGCGGCGCTCGGCGCGCTGCTTGATGCAGACGATAACGGCGCCGCTGGCGAGGCGGCACGACAGCTAATGTTTATCGAGAAGATCGAACACGACGCGAGCGAGGCGATCGATCGTCTCGAGGATTGAAGAAATACCATGGCACTGCTCCAGATTTCCGAACCCGGCATGTCGCCGGCGCCCCATCAGCGCCGATTGGCCGTGGGTATCGACCTTGGCACCACCAACTCGCTGGTGGCCGCCGTGCGCAACAGCATTCCCGAAGTCCTGCCCGACGAGCACGGCCGCGCGCTGCTGCCGTCCGTGGTGCGTTATTTGCCGAACGGCAATGCGCATATCGGCTACAAGGCCCAGGACGAGGCCGTGCGCGATCCCAAGAACACGATCATTTCGGTCAAGCGCTTCATGGGCCGTGGCGTGCGCGACGTGGCCAATATCGAGCACAGCCTGTACGACTTCGTCGATGCGCCGGGCATGGTCCAGTTGAAGACCGCTGCCGGCATCAAGAGCCCGGTGGAAGTTTCGGCCGAGATCCTTGCCACGCTGCGCCAACGCGCGGAAGACTCGCTTGGTGATGAACTGGTCGGTGCCGTGATCACGGTGCCGGCGTACTTCGACGATGCACAGCGTCAGGCCACCAAGGACGCCGCTCAACTGGCGGGCCTCGAGGTGCTGCGCCTGCTCAACGAGCCGACTGCCGCCGCGATTGCCTATGGCCTCGACAACGCCGCGGAAGGCATTTACGCCGTCTATGACCTGGGCGGTGGCACCTTCGATATCTCGGTGCTCAAGCTGACCAAGGGTGTGTTCGAAGTGATGTCGACGGGCGGCGATTCGGCGCTCGGTGGCGACGACTTCGACCAGCGCCTGTTGTGCTGGATCGTCGAGCAGGTCGGTCTGCAGCCGTTGTCCGCTGAAGATTCGCGTCTGCTGATGGTGCGCGCCCGCGCGGCGAAGGAAGCGCTGTCGTCCAGTGACAGCACGGTGATTGACGCCGTGCTGACGAGCGGCGAGATCGTGCATCTCACGCTGGATGCCGATACCTTCATACAGATCACCGCCAACCTGGTGCAGAAGACGCTGACGCCGGTGCGCAAGGCGTTGCGTGACGCCGGTGTCGGTCCCGAGGACGTGAAGGGCGTGGTCCTGGTGGGTGGCGCCACGAGAATGCCGGCGATCCGCAAGGCGGTGGGCGACTACTTTGGCCAGCAGCCGCTGACCAACCTCGATCCGGACCGGGTTGTGGCGCTGGGCGCAGCCATGCAGGCGAACCTGCTGGCCGGCAACCATGCGCCGGGTGAGGATTGGCTGCTGCTCGACGTGATCCCGCTCTCGCTGGGCGTGGAAACGATGGGTGGGCTGGTCGAGAAGATCGTCCCGCGCAACAGCACGATTCCCGTGGCGCGCGCGCAGGAGTTCACCACGT
This sequence comes from Cupriavidus sp. HMR-1, assembly GCF_000319775.1. Taxonomy (NCBI): domain Bacteria; kingdom Pseudomonadati; phylum Pseudomonadota; class Betaproteobacteria; order Burkholderiales; family Burkholderiaceae; genus Cupriavidus; species Cupriavidus sp. HMR-1. Next base: position 12,660 of record NZ_ANKP01000223.1, on the reverse strand, counting down.
TCAAGGACGGCCAGACCGCAATGGCGATTCACGTGCTGCAAGGCGAGCGCGAGCTGGCCAGCGACTGCCGTTCGCTGGCGCGCTTCGAGCTGCGTGGCATTCCGCCGATGGTGGCCGGCGCGGCGCGTATCCGCGTGACCTACCAGGTGGATGCCGACGGCCTGCTGTCGGTGTCGGCCCGCGAGATCGGTTCCGGGGTGGAAGCATCTGTGACGGTCAAGCCTTCGTATGGCCTGGCCGATGACGATATCGCCCGCATGTTGCAGGAGAGCTTTCAGGAAGCCGAGCACGACATGAAGAACCGCGCGCTCGCCGAGGAACGCGTGGACGCTGCCCGTCTGGTGGAAGCCACCACGCGTGCGCTCGAAACCGACGGCAACCTTCTGTCCGCAGATGAGCGTGCCGCAGTCGACGCGTTGATTGCCAATGTGAGCGAAATCGCCAAGGGCGAGGACCATCGCGCGATCAAGGCGGCGGTCGAACGCCTCTCGCAAGGCACCGACGAGTTTGCCGCCCGCCGCATGGACCGCTCGATCAAGAGCGCGCTGGCCGGCAAGAAGGTTCAGGAAATCGGCTGAAGGCGGCGCTGCACGCGCCGCGGAAAGACAACAGGATAGAAATGCCACAGATCATCGTTTTGCCCCACGTCGAGTTGTGTCCCGAAGGGGCTGTCTTCGAAGCCAAGACCGGCACGAGCGTCTGCGACGCGTTGCTTGCCAATGGCATCGAGATCGAACATGCGTGCGAGAAGTCGTGCGCTTGCACCACTTGCCACGTGATCGTGCGCGAGGGATTCAATTCGCTCGAAGACGCCGAGGAAAAGGAAGAAGACCTGCTCGACAAGGCATGGGGACTGGAGCCGAATTCGCGCCTGTCGTGCCAGGCGCTGGTGGCGGACGACGACCTGACCGTCGAGATTCCGAAGTACACGATCAACCATGCCAAGGAAGGCCACTGAGCCTGACGCCCGGAGTTTCCTCATGAAATGGACTGATACCTACGATATCGCCGCCGCGCTCTATGACAAGTTTCCGGAGGTCGATCCGCTGACGGTGCGCTTCACGCAACTGCGCCAGTGGGTGCTCGAACTCGACGACTTTAGCGATCTGCCCGAGCGTTCGGGCGAGAAGATCCTGGAGGCAATTCAGGCAGCGTGGATCGAGGAAGCGCAGTAAGCCTGCGTGACCTTTGAGAAAAAAAGCACGGCGATCATGCCGTGCTTTTTTGTTTTCCGCGTCAGAAGCGGTAGCCGATACCGCCCATGATGATGTCCGTGTCCCGGTCATAGCCGGTCACCGTCCGGTTCCACGACAGGCGTGCAGACCATTGCTGGTTGATCCGGTAACTGGCCGACATCGTCATCAGCCCCGACCACCGCGACGGTGTCTCGGGTGCGGCCTGGCCGTGATTGCTCAGGTCGATCGCGTAGTAGGGCCCGGCGCCAACGCCCAGCGTCAGCTTGTCATTGAAGAATGCGCGCTCCACCCACAGCTGCGCGGCCACGCCATTGCGGCGCAATGCGGCGTTCTGGCCTTCATTGATATAGCTCACCGTGCCTGACAGGTAGCGGCTCAGGCCGCGCCGGTATTCGATCGCCTTGGCGAACGACGTTTCCGAATTGAACGTGTTCACAATGGTCCCGCCCAGGAACACGGTGAATTCATTCTGCGTGACGTTATTCGTGCGAGACGGCGGCGGCACCACGGGTCCGCCGCGATCGCCACGATCGAGCTGGTAGCCCACGCCGAGCAGCAGCGTATTGGTCTTGATGCTCGACCGCGTCTGCGCGCGGTTGTATCGCGCCTGCACCATCCACGGGCCGCCGTTGACATACCAGGTGGCTGACAAGCTGGCCAATGCGCCCCAGCCGTGGTCGTTGTCGGAGCCATTGCCTGAGCTTCGGCTGGTGGTGTCGAAATAGCGATAGGGGCCAATACCGACGGCGACGTTGAAATTCCGGTCAGCAAATGGATAGCGCCACCAGAGCTGAACGCTGTGACCATCGCGATGGTGGTCGGGGATATGGCCTTCGTTCAGATAGGAGAACGATGCGTACCAGTTCTCGGACAGATTGTGCTGGTAGCTGTAGGTGTAGCCGTAGCTGGATTCACCACCCTGGTCGGAGCGCTGCAAGCCGCCCAGTACAAGCACCTCCTGTCCATGGACAGGCGCCATCCACGCGGTGGCGCTCAACAACAAGACTGACATGCGCAGACGGCGCGACAGAAAAGACAGAACTTCAGACAACAACATTACAGTGGCCAGCAAAGAAATCGGGCCATCTTAACAATCAGGGCCGGCAAAAAGCCAGCCCCCGGTTCAAGGTTGCGCCAGATCAGAGTCTTGCTGATTGGCTTGAACGCGCGGCTGTCAGCCCGTCACAAGCACTCCACGCTCGAGGTGCACGCGCTGTCCAGCTTCCACACCCGGAGGGTTCTGGTAGGTGAACGTACGGCGCGAGCCGTCGTCCATCTGCACGCTGACGCGGTAGGACTTGTTCGTGTTCAGTTTCTTCTCGGCGTAGTTGCCGCCGAAGCCGCCGGCTGCCGCGCCCGCGACAGTCCCCAGAATGCGGCCATTGCCGCTGCCGATCTGGTTGCCGAGCAGGCCACCCACTACCGCACCACCCACCGCGCCAAGACCGGAGGTTGGCTTTTCAGATTCCACTACTTGCACGCCGGTTACGTGGCCAGCCGTATGGCTGGGCCGTGCGGCGGTATTCGGCTCGGTCTGCGACGGTTGTTGCTGCTGTTGTTGCTGTGGCTGTTGCTGTTGCTGGGCAGGCGCTTGTGGCATTGCGTTTTGGGCGTACTGCCTGTCATAGGCCGGCGGGCGTGTGGTCGAGCCGGGCGCAGACGTTTGTGTCTCTGCTTGCGTCTCCGCTTGCGTGGCCGGTTGCGCGTTGTACTGTGCCGCGGTGGGCTCGGTGCCACCCTGGTTGGCCTTGCTGATCGGCAGCACACCCGTGATCGCTGCCACGGCCGCGAGGCTGGCAACGACGATCGACACAGCCGCCGCGCCAATCAGCGGATTCAGGCGGCGTTGGGTCGGCAAGGAGGGGAGGGTTTCCGGACCAGACATTTGCTTGTTCTCCAGGTCACCGCATGCGCAGTGGATAGTTTCAAGTTTGGCCGATACCAGAGCGCATTACCGTTCGTTTTTGTAAGTATCTGTAGTCCAAAAAATGCTTGGCAATCAATGACTTATATCTGTGCTCGATCATCGTTGACAATGACGTTGTAACAATCGGGCACGCGATGTGCAGTTGCCGGGCACCCCAACAAAGCAAAAGCCCCGCGTGGGCGGGGCTCTTGGTCAGGGTCATATTCTCACTGGCCGGTGGGTTCGGCCGTGAGAATCAGTCCTCGCGGCGCAGGTGCGGGAACAGGATCACGTCGCGGATGTTCGGGCTGTCGGTCAGCAGCATTACCAGACGGTCGATGCCGATACCGCAGCCGCCTGTCGGAGGCATGCCGTACTCGAGCGCGCGAATGTAGTCGGCGTCGAAGTACATCGCTTCCTCGTCGCCCGCATCCTTCTGCTCGACCTGCTTGCGGAAACGCTCGGCCTGGTCTTCCGGGTCGTTAAGCTCGGAGAAGCCGTTGGCGATCTCGCGGCCCGTGATGAACAGTTCGAAGCGTTCGGTAATGCCCGGCTGCGTGTCCGAGCCGCGCGCCAGCGGCGATACCTCGACCGGGTAGTCGACGATATAGGTCGGTTCCCAGAGTTGCGCTTCGGCGGTTTCCTCAAAGAGCACCAGCTGCAGCGTGCCCAGGCCGGCGTTCAGGAACTGCGGCGCGCTGGTGTTGATCTTGAACTTGTTCTTGAGCTCGGCGCGCAGGAAGTCGGCATCGGCAAGTTGCGCGTCGGTGTATTCCGGCGCGTACTTCTGGATCGCCCCGCAGATCGTCAGGCGGTGAAACGGCTTGGACAGATCAAGTTCGCGGCCCTGGTACGTCACCGTGGCGCTGCCACGCGCGTCAATCGCAGCCTGGCGGATCAGGTTCTCGGTGAAGTCCATCAGCCAGCGGTAATCCGTGTAGGCCGCGTAGAACTCCATCATCGTGAACTCGGGGTTGTGGCGCGGGCTCACCCCTTCGTTACGGAAGTTGCGGTTGATCTCGAACACGCGCTCGAAGCCGCCGACGATCAGGCGCTTCAGATAGAGCTCGGGCGCGATGCGCATGAACATCTGCATGTCCAGTGCGTTGTGGTGCGTGATGAACGGCTTGGCCGCCGCGCCGCCCGGAATCGGGTGCAGCATCGGCGTTTCCACTTCCATGAAGCCGGCGTCGGCCATATGGCGGCGGATCGACGAGATGGCCTGGGTGCGGGCGCGGAACGTGCTGCGCGTCTCCGGCGAGACGATCAGGTCCACGTAGCGCTGGCGGTATTTGGTTTCCTGATCGGCCAGGCCATGGAACTTGTCCGGCAGGGGACGCAGCGCCTTCGACAGCAGGCGCAGTTCGCGCACTTGCACCGACAACTCGCCCTTGTTCGTGCGGAACAGCTCTCCGCGCGCGCTGATGATGTCGCCGAGGTCCCAGTGCTTGAACGCGGTATAGACGTCTTCACCGACCTTGTCGCGCGTGATGTAGAACTGGATCTGGCCGCTGCCGTCCTGGACCGTAGCAAAGCTGGCCTTGCCCATCACGCGCTTGAGCATCATGCGTCCGGCGATGGACACTTCCACCGGGCTGGCTTCCAGCGTGGCCTGGTCCGTTTCGCCATACTGCGCGTGCAGCGTGCCGGCCTGGTGCGTTGGCTGGAAATCGTTGGGGAAGGCCACGCCTTGCTGGCGCAGGGCCTGCAGTTTCTCGCGCCGCTCGGCGATGATCTTGTTCTCATCTACGGCAAGCCCTTCGGTGGTGGGCGTGGCGGCTTGGGCGCGGGTCGGTTCGGTCATGATGTGAGGTTCGATCGCGCGGCGCGGAGCGTCGCGCGGGGTCGGTTCAATGTTTCGGTTCAGTATTTGCGGATGTCGTCGAGTTCGGTGGTGCCGAAATCGGGACGGGCCAGATAGGCCACGATGCGCCGGGCGGTATCGTCAGGCGAGGCGAGCTGTTCGTTGTCCTTGAGGTCGCGGAAGCGTTGCACCTGGGCGAAATCCGCGCCGCGGATGGTTTCCTGCATTCCGGTATCCACCACGCCCGGCGCCAGCGCCACGGCGCGCAAGGTGCGCGGCTCGGGCACGCTCGCATACTCGGTGTTCACCGAGCGGATGAACATGTCCAGGCCAGCCTTGCCGGCGCAGTAGGCAGACCACCCCGGTACGGGGTTGCGCGCGGCGCCCGACGAGATTGCCAGCACCTTGCGCGGGCAATCGAAGCGCACGGTATGTTCGATGAACGCACCGGTCATGGTCATCGGCGTGACCAGGTTGGTCTGCAGATGCGGCACCAGCGTGCTGTCATGCAGTTGCGTGATCGGACCGATCGGCTCGACGACCCCGGCGTTCAGGATCAGGGTGATGCTGGCGGGCGCCTCTTCCACGGCATCGAGCACGCTCGCCAGCCAGCCGGCCGACGGGCCAGGCTGCGACAGATCCTGCAGATGCCAGGCCACGCGCACGCCGCTGGCCGTAGCCTCGGCTTCGAGCTCGGGGTTGCGGCTGCGCGCCACGCCGATTACGCGGTTGCCGGGTACCAGCAGCGCGCGAACCAGGGCGGCCCCCAAGCCGCGCGAGGCGCCGGTGACGATGTAGAGATGAGTGGAGCGGGGCGTTCCGGTGGTCATGTGAGTGGACCTTGTTCAGTGAGATGGCATTGGAATCACCGCGCAGGCCCCGAGTTTGTTTGGGGACATTGCGCGGCGACGTCTATCTGCAATCTTCGGCAGAAATTGCCAGGACCTGAGTATCAGGCGTCTGGATTACAACCCCTGTTTCAGGCTGGCCTCGATGAACGGGTCGAGGTCACCATCCAGCACCTTCTGGGTGTTGGACATTTCCACGTTGGTGCGCAGGTCCTTGATACGGCTCTGGTCCAGCACGTACGAGCGGATCTGGTGGCCCCAGCCCACGTCCGTCTTGCCGGCTTCGAGCTTGTCGGCTTCCGCCTGACGCTTGCGCATTTCATGCTCGTACAGGCGCGATTTCAGCATGGACATGGCCTCGGCGCGGTTGCGGTGCTGTGAACGGTCGTTCTGGCACTGCACGACGATGCCGGTGGGCATGTGCGTGATCCGCACGGCGGAGTCGGTCTTGTTGATGTGCTGACCACCGGCACCCGACGCGCGGTAGGTATCCACGCGCAGATCGGCCGGGTTGACCTCCACCTCGAACGAATCGTCCACTTCGGGGTAGACGAAGACCGACGAGAACGACGTATGGCGCCCGCCCGACGAATCGAACGGCGACTTCCGCACCAGGCGATGCACGCCGGTTTCCGTGCGCAGGTAGCCGAACGCATATTCGCCCTCGACCTTGATCGTCGCGCTCTTGATGCCGGCCACGTCGCCTTCGGATTCTTCCAGCACTTCGGCCTTGAAACCCTTGCGCTCGCAGTACTTCAGGTACTGGCGCAGCAGCATCGACGCCCAGTCGCAGGCCTCGGTACCGCCGGCGCCCGCCTGGATGTCGATGAACGCGTTGGCCTGGTCCATCTCGCCCGAGAACATGCGGCGGAACTCCATGTCCGCCACCAGGGCCTCGAAGCCAGAGACGTCGGCCTCGATGGATTCGAGTGTCTCGTCGTCGCCTTCCTCGCGGGCAAGCTCGAATAGCTCGTCCGTGCCGTTGAGGTCGTCGGTCAGCTTGCCGAGTACCTGCACGACGCCTTCCAGCGCCTTCTTTTCCTTGCCCAGGTCCTGGGCTCGCTTGGGGTTGTTCCAGACGTCGGGGTCTTCGAGCAACCCGTTGACTTCATCCAGCCGGTTTACTTTGACATCGTAGTCAAAGATACCCCCGTAGATCTTCCGTCCGGGAACGGAGATCGGAGATTGCACCGGAGATGGCGTTCAGGCGTTCTGCTTCCATGTTGTAGTGTTCTTGCGCTTCAAAACCGGGAATTATAGCGGATTGACGGGGCAAATCCGGGGTAGGGCGGACAGATCTCGCGACGAAAATGCGAACCGTTCGCGCAGCGAACGGTCTATTCGCGGAGCCTTCTCGCCGCTTCGGCGACAATAACGCCCGAACCGCGCCCACCCCGGCGCCATTTTTCAGGAGTGATTCCGGCGCATGAATCGAACGCACCACGCCAATCTGCAGACCCGCCGCCGTGCCCTGGGCGCACTCGGCAGCCTCGCCGCGATTTCCCTGTCCGCCCTGCTGGCGGCTTGCGGCACCACGCCGACCGAGCCGGCTCCGGACGGTTTCTACCGCGTCGAGCGTGGCGACACGCTGTATTCGATCGCGCGCCGGAACAAGCGCTCGGTGTCCGAACTGGCACGCTGGAACAATATGTCGAACACCAACCAGATCGAGGTTGGGCAACTGATTCGCGTCCGTCCTCCCGGCGGCGCCTCCACATCGGCGGCGGCGCCGCAGTCCGACAAGCCCGCGCGTCCCGTCCAGGACATGCCGTCCGCCAAGCCGCCGGCCAGTTCGATCAGCCTGCAATGGCCAGCCGATGGCCGTGTCTCGGGCCGTTTCGCGCCGCCGGCGGAGAAGGGAATGCGTATCGAGGTACCGGCTGGCGGCAAGGTCCGCGCGGCCGCGCCGGGCTGGGCGATTCACGTCGGCACGCTGCGTGGCTACGGCATGTTGGTCATCGTCAAGCACAACGACGACTGGCTGACCGTCTACGGCAACCTGGACAAGCCGCTGGTCAAGGAGGGCGATCGCGTTACCGCAGGCCAGGAGATTGGCAGCATGGCGCAGGCCGCCGAACTGCATTTCGAGGTGCGCGGCAACGGTCGGCCGCTGAATCCGGCGAATTATCTGCCTTCTCGGGGGTAGGGGGTAGGAGCCGCCTGTCAGACGGTTCGCCCCCTCTCCCGCAGGCGGGAGAGGAGAAAACAAACGGTTGCCCTTACTGCGCGTGCTCGATGACCAGTTGCACCCGGGTCATTCCGTTGAACGTGTTGTTGTCGAGCCGGTAAGCCACCATTGCGCTGGCGCCATCAAGCGCATCGGCATGGTTGAACCAGATGGCATCGAAGCGCTGGCTGCCCCGACCGAGCTGGAGTTTCAGGTGCTTGCCCTTGAGCACGGTCTGGCGCAATACGTCGAATTCGCCGCAGAACGTCGGTGCCGGGAAACCCTGGCCCCAGACCTGGCCTTCGAGCAGGGTGACGAATTCCGGGCTGAAGCACGCGTCCTCGATATCGCCGTCGGTCTCGATCACGCGCGCCAGTTGGTCATCGGTCAGCCATTCGCGGCCAACTTCCTCAAACGCGCTGACAAAGGTGTCGAAGTCCTTGGCGCGCACGGTCAAACCGGCCGCCATCGCGTGTCCGCCGAACTTCACCAGCAGGCCCGGGTGGCGCTTCGACACCAGATCCAGCGCGTCGCGCAGGTGGAAACCGGGGATCGATCGCCCTGAACCCTTGATGTGCTCCTCGTCGCCGGGCGCGAATGTGATGGTCGGGCGGTGGAATTTTTCCTTGAGCCGCGATGCGACGATGCCGATCACGCCCTGGTGCCACGTGTCATGGAACACGCTGACGGTGTGGCGCGATGTCGGGTCCAGCCCGGCCAGCGGCTGTTCGAGGATTTGAAGTGCTTCCTGCTGCATCCCGGCCTCGATATCGCGCCGCTCGCGGTTCATGCCATCCAGTTCCTGGGCGATTTCCCAGGCGCGATTGGCATCGTCGGTCAGCAGGCACTCGATGCCGAGCGACATATCAGCCAGCCGGCCCGCCGCATTCAGGCGCGGGCCCAGGCCGAAGCCGAGGTCGAACGTGTTGGCGCGCGCGGCTTCGCGGCCGGCGGCACGGAACAGTGCCGCCACGCCGGGATGCATCCGTCCTGCGCGCATGCGCTTGAGCCCCTGGGCCACCAGAATCCGGTTGTTCGTGTCCAGTTTGACCACGTCGGCTACCGTGCCAAGCGCCACGAGATCCAGCAGGGTTTGCAGCGGTGGCTGAGTGGCCTGGGTGTACACGCCGCGGCGGCGCAGTTCAGCGCGCAGGGCCAGCAGCACGTAGAACATCACCCCGACACCCGCCAGATTCTTGCTCGGGAACTCGCATCCCGGCTGATTCGGGTTCACGATCACCGCCGCGTCGGGCAGTGTCTCGCCGGGCAGGTGGTGGTCGGTCACCACGACGTCGATGCCGCGTGCGTTGGCGGCTGCCACACCGTCGACGCTGGCGATGCCGTTGTCGACCGTGACGATCACGTCAGGATGTTGCCGGGCTGCCAGTTCGACGATCTCCGGCGTCAGCCCGTAGCCGTACTCGAAGCGGTTCGGCACGATGTAGTCCACGCGCGCGCCCAGCATGCGCAGCCCGCGCACGCCCACCGCGCAGGCCGTAGCGCCATCGCAGTCGTAGTCAGCCACGATCAGCAGCTTGCGATTCGCGGCAATCGCGTCGGCCAGGTACTCGGCCGCATGGCCGATACCTTTCATGCTGGCCGGCGGCGCCAGTTCGGGCAGGTCCGTGGCCAGTTCGGAGGGTTGGGCTACGCCACGCGCGGACAGGATGCGCGCCAGCGTCGGATGCAGACCCGAGGCCGCCAGGGCCTTTGCGTGTTCGTCGGAAAAGGAGCGGATGGCAATCCGGGTCATGTGGCGTTCGCGTTCGAATTCGTCAATGTGATGTCAGGCCGCCGGGTCAGGAGACCATGGCCAGGTCGGACAGCAGGGCGCGCCAGTCTCCGCGCGAGCCCAGCCCGCGCCAGAATTTGCGCAGGTCGGCTCGTGTGACGGTGAACTCGGCAAAGTGGTTTTCGCCGCCGAGCACCAGCGTCACGGCCTGAATCCGGCCCTCGCCGAGCGCGGCCAGCACCGGCGCGAACCATTCGGCGTCGAGCGTGTGCATTCGCTCCAGCCACAGCCCCCAGTCCGCAGCGATATGGGCTTCGGTGGCACTGTCGAGCAGCGTCATGACCGAGCCATCGGTATCAGCGATGTCGGCGAAGCGGGCCGGCTGCGGCCCCAGGCGGCTGCCACCGGCCAGGCCGAGCCCGGCCAGGAACGGGTCGTCGGTCAGCACCGTGTCAGCCAGCTTGCGCGCCGCGTTGGCACTGCCGCCGCCGTGCAGCCACACGGAATTGACGGTCAGCCGTCCATCGGCCTCGCGCGCCTCGTTCACCGGGTGCCCGTGCCAGGTCATCTGGATCTCGTTCTGCAGGCGGCGCCAGTCGCGCGCTTTCGGGCCAGCCTGCATCCAGATATCGATATTGCGGCCGGTGGCGCGCACCGGCGTGGTCGCGGTCAAGTCCCCGAACATGCCATCGGGGATGTACCAGCGGGCAGGGTGGGGGGTATCGATCGTGATGCCTGCCTCGTCCAGCAGCCCGGCGATGGCGGCGTGCAGGGCGGCTGTCTCGTCGGGGCGGATGTCGAGCTGGTCCGGGTGCATCAGCACCAGGTGATCGCGCGCGGCATGGATGTGGACCGGCTGCAGGCAGGCCCAGCCGCCTTCCCCGGCTGCTTGCGTGGGGGGCGGGGCGATGCCGCGGTGATCCGCCAGCCGCATGAAGGGCGCAGTCGGCACTCGCGTGGTATCCAGTCCGGCCCGTCCGGCCAGCCAGCGCTCCTGCGGCAGTGTGCGCAGGTAGGGATCGTCGTGCATCTCGCGAGGGCCGGGGGTGGCGCGCGTCAGCAACTTTCCGAGCGCCGGCAACTCCAACTGCCGCAACAGCGCACCGGGCACGACATCGTCCGAGGCGTCGTCGCCGGCACCGGGCGGGACGGAAAAAGGCACAATCAGGGTCAGGTGCGTCGTCATGGTTGGCGAGATTGTAAACTCCCGGCTGGCCGGCGCCAGTTTCCCGTTACCGGATAACCGATAAACTGCCGTCGGCGCTTTTCCTCGAACAACAGGACTCCTCTTGAACTTTCCTTACGAATGGCAGATCGGCTGGCGCTACACCCGCGCGAGCAAGCGCGCCAGCCGCAATACGTTCATTTCATTCATTTCGATGATTTCGATGATGGGCATCGCGCTTGGCGTGGCCGCCCTGATCGTCGTGCTCTCGGTCATGAACGGCTTCCAGAAGGAAGTGCGCGATCGGATGCTGTCGGTGCTGTCGCACATCGAAGTCATCGGCGCCGCGCCGCTGACGGACTGGCAGAAGACGGCCGCCGAGGCCCTGCGCAACAAGGAAGTGGTGGGCGCCGCGCCGTACGTGGCGGCCCAGGCCATGATGACGCGGGAGGACGCAGTGCGCGGCGTGCTGCTGCGCGGCGTGGACCCCGCCGAAGAGCCCAAGGTGTCGGATATCGCCAACCAGTTCCGCGCCGGCAGCATGAACGCGCTGGCGCCGGGCGGCTTCGGCATCGCACTCGGCAGCGAACTGGCCAATGCGCTGGGCGTGCGCGTGGGCGACAAGGTGATGCTGGTGGTGCCGCAAGGCACGATCACGCCGGCCGGAATGCTGCCGCGTCTCAAGCAGTTCACCGTGGTCGGCGTGTTCTCGTCGGGTCACTACGAGTTCGACAGCGCGCTGGCGTTGATCGACATCGTTGATGCGGAAACGCTGTTCCGCCAGAACGGACCCACGGGCGTGCGCCTGAAGCTGCAGGACATGCAGCGCGCGCCGCAGGTGGCCCAGGAACTGGCGGGCACCATGAGTGGCGACCTCTACCTGCGCGACTGGTCGAAGCAGAACCGCAACTGGTTCGCCGCCGTGCAGACCGAAAAGCGCATGATGTTCATCATCCTGACGCTGATCATCGCCGTGGCCGCATTCAACCTGGTGTCCACGCTGGTCATGACCGTGACTGACAAGCAGGCCGACATCGCGATCCTGCGCACGATGGGCGCCCAGCCGCGCTCGATCATGAAGATCTTCATCGTCCAAGGCGTGGCCATCGGCTTCATCGGCACCTTGCTCGGCGTATTGGGCGGCACGCTGATCGCCACCAATATCGACGTGATCGTGCCTTTCATCGAGCGGATCCTGCATGTGCAGTTCCTGCCCAAGGACATCTACTTCATTAGCGAATTGCCTTCGGACCCGCGCATGAACGACATCGCTACCATCGGTATCATTTCCTTCGTGCTGGCGTCGCTGGCCACGATCTACCCGAGCTGGCGCGCCTCGCGCGTGAACCCGGCGGAGGCGCTGCGCTATGAGTGATACGACGCTGCTCCCCGAAGCCTCATTCCAGGCCGGCACCCACGGCGCTGGCACGCCAACCGGCACGCCGGTCCTGCTGGGCGAGGGCCTGACCAAGCGTTTCAAACAGGGCGGCCTGGACGTCGAAGTCCTGCGCGGCGTCGATGTGCGCGTCGACGCTGGCGAGAAGGTGGCCATCGTCGGTGCTTCCGGTTCGGGCAAATCGACACTGCTGCACGTGCTGGGCGGGCTCGACAACCCCGACGCCGGCCGCGTGGCGCTGCTGGGCAAGCCGTTCACGGCGCTACGCGAGAAGGAACGCAATATCGTGCGCAACCGCTCGCTGGGCTTCGTCTATCAGTTTCACCATCTGCTGCCGGAGTTCACCGCGCTCGACAACGTGGCGATGCCAATGCGCATCCGCGGCCTGAGCGAGCCCGCCGCGCGTGCCGAGGCGCAGGCCGTGCTTGAGCGCGTGGGGCTCGGCG
>NZ_ANKP01000222.1:0-36877 GCF_000319775.1 Cupriavidus sp. HMR-1 | reverse complement strand
CGCTCGTGGCGCTCGTGGGCAGTCTGAACGCCCTGGCGCGCCGCAGGCCTGACTGGCGGTGGCGAAGCCCGGTCCATCCGGGCTTCCTCGCCGTCGCCCTGCTGATGCTCGCGCTGCAGGCGGGCGGCGCCACGATGGCCGATGCGTTACGGTACGAACGGTCGGCCATCGCCAGCGGAGAAGTCTGGCGACTGGTGTCCGGCCACTTCGTGCATCTGGGCTGGACGCACTGCCTGCTTAACGTCGGGGGCGTGGTGGCGCTGGCGGCAATCCTGCCCGCGCCGCTGTGTGCGTGGCGCTGTTGCCTGCTGCTGGCCACGATCATTGGTCTGGCTCTGTTCGCCACCTTGCCCGGTCTGCAGCACTATGCCGGGTTCTCGGGCGTCAACTACGGCCTGGCCGCGCTGGCACTGCTGCCGCGTGCCCGCGCGGAAGCAACCGCCGCGCTGGTGCTCGGCGTGCTGATTGTCCGTGCGCTCTGGCAGTGGCTGGGCGGTGGGGGCGCGGCGGATGCCGCATGGCTGGGCGCGCCACCGCTGGCCGCCGCCCATCTCGCCGGGCTGGCAAGTGGGGCGGCAATCCTCTTCCTGCCCCTGATGCGTCTGGACCGTCTGCCTGTCGGACCCGTCAAACGCTCAGAACTTGTGACGCAGCCCCACCGCGATGCCGAACATTGAGCTCTGCCCGTTGGCCAGGGCATAGCTGTTGCCAAGCGACAGGCTGTTGGCATAGAAAATCGCGGCGGACTCCATCGCCAGACCGGCGTTCTTGGTGTAGGCCGCCGTCACGTAGACGTCAGTCCGCTTGGAGAACGCATAGTTGGAGATAGCCGAGATCTGCCACGGGTTGGCCAGGTGCGCATCGCCGAACTGATTCTTGACGTTGTCGTAGTTGTACTCGAGCGTCAGCCCGATGGCCGTCGTGATCTGGTACGTCCCGCCGATCCAGTAGAAGTCATCGCGCAGGAACTCGGCGCCCTGCTGGTTCTTGTTCTGGCCCCACCGGTATCCCGCCATGACCTTCGCCGGCCCAATCGCGTAGCTGGCGCCGACCGTGGCCTTCTTGAAGGTGCCGGTACCAGCATTGGTCGGCTGCGCGGTGGGCGCGATAGTCGGATTGAACTGGTCGTAGCCCACCACCACGCCAAGTGGTCCGGTGGCATATACCAGTGCCGCGCCGTAGGCCGTATCACGCCGGAACTGTCCCGGTACCTCGCCGTTGCCGCCGAGGATGAACGGGGCGCCCACCGTGGGCGGCAAGGCCAGGCCCGTACCGAACGAAAAGTGCCCCAGCGCCGTGATCGGCCCAAAGCTTCCCGTGTACTTGATCGTGTTGTCCTCACGGAAATTCGCGCCCGCCATGACCACGACGGGCTCGTACTGCGTCGCGTACGCGGCTGGCGCGAAGTTCGCCAGCGCTTCGAACATGGAGGTGTACTGCCGGCCCAGCGAAAGCTGGCCATAATCGCTCTGCAAGCCCACGAATGCCTGCCGGCCAAACAGGCGGCCGCTCTGCTGCGAGGTGCCGGTATCAAGGTTGAAGCCGCTCTCCAGCACGAAGACGGCCTTCAGGCCGCCCCCCAACCCTTCCGAGCCGCGCAGGCCCCAGCGCGAACCCGACACACCGCCGGAATCCATGCGGAAGACGTTGTTCGACGGGCCAGGGTTGAAGCCATTCGCGGCAACCGGCACGGCGCCCAGATGGTTGGCGAATTCGAGGTTCGCATCGACGACGCCGTAGAGCGTCACGGTCGACTGGGCGTGCCCGACACTGGCGCCGGTGCATAGGATTGCCACTGCAAGATACTTCCGCTGCATCTTGAGCCCCTCCGCTTGTTGTTCTTCTTTATCCGGACAGCAAACGCCCCCCTCCACCGATGGCGCTCCCAGCCATGATGGAATCTCTCCAGACAATCTTCCGGTACTGCCCACACTGCGGATGTTCGCCAGGCCACCGACGTGCCTGCCTGAACCAAGCGTATGTGTTGAACGCGCGTTTTGCCACGTTTTGCCGAACTACTTCAACGCACGTTGCGAAACCGCGACGATCGCAATGACACAACACGCGCCCGCCAGCAACATCAGCAGATTGGCGGTGCCGATCAGCGTCGCCTGCTGGTCGATCAACCGTGACAGGCGTGCCAGTTCGGCCGGGTCGATACCCTGCTGGAATTCAAACGGCGTCACATGCGCAACCAGTTGCGTACGCGCGATCGCCTCGTCATATTGCAGCCACAGGCTGGCCAGCCCAGTCCCCGCCGCCGATGCGATCTGGCGCACGATGTTCTTGAACTGATAGCCATGAGCGAAGTCGTCCACGCTGAACTCCGCCCACGTCAGGCCAGCCACCAGCATCAGCACGAAAGGCAGCGTCAGGTTCTGCAGCACAAGCACCGGCAGGATGACTTCGAGCGAGGCGCCGGGCATCATCCGTTGCGAGAGCAGCCACGCGGCCATGGCGAAAATCAGATAGCCCAGCGCGATATACCGCCGCGAGCCGGGCAGCGATGTGCCCCAGAACGTGAACGCGGCCGCCGCTGCGAAGCCCAGCAACGACGTAGTGGTGAGCACCGTGCCGGTGGTCTGGAAGGTGAACCCCATGCCGTTCTGCAGCATCGTGGAGATGACATAGGTCCACAGCCCGTTCAGCAGGTAATAGATGGCGTAGAACGACAGCCCGATCAGGAAGCGCCGCCCCAGCAGCAGCTTCGGGTTGAGCCACGGGTCCGGATGCCGGCGCAGATACACCATGCCCGCTGCGAAGAGCGCGATGCCGGCCATCGGCGTGAACGCCACCGAGGGCGAGTTCGCCAGCTCGTAGAACCGCAGGTCTCCCAGGCCATGCAGCAGCGTCAGCGCGCCCGCCCCGAACAGGATCACCGTCACCCAGTCCATCGCGTGATAGTCGACGTCCCACGGCGCCACCGTGACCGTCAGCCGGGGGGGATAGGTGAGCACGACGAACAGCAGCGTGGCCAGCGCGATCCCCGCCTGGAGCACGAACACCATCTGCCATTCGGCGTTCTCGACCAGTTGCGCCGTGATCCACGGTGCCGCCGCCGGCAAACCCATGCTGCCGATATTGAATCCGATGAACAATGGCCGGCGCTCCTCGCGCGCGGCGGCAAGCTGGATGATGATGCGCGACGCTGCGAACAGCCCGCCCGCGCCGAAGCCCTGCACCGCGCGGGCCAGCGCAAGCTCGAGCGGATTGCGGCACAGGGCGCATAGCGCCGCGCCGGCGGCGGCGATAACCAGCCCCGCCATGGTGAAGCCACGGTAGCTGATGTCGTGCGCGAGACGCCGCAGCATCAGATTGGCCACCACCGCGGCCGCCGCATACGACGTCAGTGTCCAGAGAAAGTCCTCGGGGGATGCGTGCACGCCACCGCGAATGTGAGTGCCGGCCACGCCCATCATCGCGGACGCCCAGAAGTCGACTCCCGTCGAGCAGCCGAGGGCCAGGCCGATCATGTAGACCCGCACTGCGGACAACTCCGGATGCTGGCTCAGCAAGGGCTTGCTTGGCATGGGGGGCGACCACCGTTCTGACCGTTGGACGGATGCGGGCACTGGCCGGTCACGACGCGTGGGGGGCGCGTCGGGCGCGACGAAATCAGCATAGCAGATGCATACTGCCCGCACGCGGGCAAAACCGCGTGCCGCTATACTCCGTGCATCCCACGCCCTCGGCCGTTCATTCCGGCACACCAGACACCATGACGCCAGCCACTCCACCCATCGCAGTCGTTGGCGGGCAACCCGTGCCGAACGGCCATGCCGGGGCCACCTCCCGCAACGGCGCAAAGGTGCCGTTCGAGACCGGCATCCGGTTGGCCGGTGTCGGCAAGTTTCAGTATCGCCTCTTCGTCATCTTCGGCCTGGTCTGGCTTGCCGATGCCATGCAGGTGCTGTCGATCGGCTTCAGCGCGCCGTCCATCGCCAGGACGTTTGGCATCACGATGCCCCAGGCGCTGCAGACCGGCACGCTCTTCTTCGTCGGGATGCTGGTGGGCGCGATCGTCTTCGGCCGCCTGGCCGACCGCATTGGCCGCCGCCCCGTGCTGATGATCGCCATCGTCATCGACGCGCTCTCCGGCATCGCATCGGCCTTCGCGCCAGAACTGTCCTGGCTGCTCGTGTTGCGCTTCCTGACGGGCGTCGGTGTCGGCGGCACGCTGCCGGTCGACTACACCATGATGGCCGAATTCCTGCCCAGCGACCGTCGCGGCCGCTGGCTGGTCCTGCTCGAATCGTTCTGGGCGATTGGCACGATCTGCCTGGCGGTACTGGCGCTCGTGGCGCTGTCCCATGGCGATCAGGCCTGGCGCGTCATCTTCCTGGTCACGGGCATTCCCGCGCTGATTGGCGTTGTCCTGCGCTTCTACATTCCGGAATCGCCGATGTACCTGAACCGTAGCGGGCGATCGGACGAGGCCCGCAAGGTACTGGAACGGGTAGCGAAAGCAAACGGCCGAAACGTCGAAATCCCGGCCCTGCAATCCGAAGTCGTCGCGCCGAAGTCGGTCTTCACGCTGTTCTCCGGAACGTTCCGCCGCCGCAGCTTCGCGCTGTTTGCCGCGTGGGCGCTGATCTCGATCGCGTACTACGGTGTGTTCGTCTATCTGCCGATCAAGCTCGGCGCGGAGGGCTTCGCCTTCATGCGCGGGCAGGTCTTTCTGGTCGTCCTCGCCATCGTCCAGCTCCCCGGCTTCGCCTTGTCCGCGTACGGCGTCGAGCGCTGGGGCCGCAAACCCACGCTGATCGGATTTCTGCTGCTCAGCGCGGTCGGCTGCATGCTGTATAGCCTGGGCACGTCTCCCACGGTCGTCGTCGGCTCCACGTTGCTGATGAGCTTCGCGCTGCTGGGTACCTGGGGCGCGCTGTATGCGTTCACACCGGAGGTCTACCCGACCGACCTGAGAGCCACTGGAATGGGCGCGGCCGGTGCGGTGGCGCGTTTCGGCGGCCTATTCGCACCCGCCATCATCGCGCCAGTGATGACCACGCATTTCACCCTGGCCCTCGCGTTGATCTCCAGCATGTTGCTGGCCGGCGCCTTCGCCATCGGCATCGTCAACGTGGAATCGAAGGACCGCGCGCTCGATTGAGCAGGGCCCACGGCGGGTCTCCGACTGGACCGGACAGACCCTTCCTCGGCCAATCTACCCCCCGCATTGTTGTCGGTCTGCTTGCCGCCCTGACCGACGGCCTCCCATGGCACGCCGTCGCCGCTGACCGCGACGGCGCCCTTCGCCATAGGGATAAATCCTCCCCCCTCTTGCTCCACATTGGCAGGCCGCCCCACCCCTCCCGGAGGGGGTTCCGCCTCGGGCCGCGCGATCTAATGCGCATCAGCCCACCTCCATGTCCTCCCAGGCACCGGCAAACGGTGGGCGATCACAACACAAGACCAATACGGAGAAGACAGAGCATGAGGAAGCAGGCTATCGCGCTGGCGGCTCTCGCCGCGGCCAGTGTCACAGCACACGCGCAATCGAGCGTCACGCTTTACGGAGTCATCGACGGGTCGATCGAATACGTCAATCGCGTGGCGTCGTCCGCCGCCACGCCCAACCAGGGTGGCAGCCGCTTCGGCATGCCCAGCGTGGGCGGCCTGTCGGCGTCGCGCTGGGGCCTGCGCGGCGTCGAGGATCTGGGCGGCGGCAACCAGGCGCTGTTCGTGCTGGAGTCCGGCTTTCAATGGGACACCGGCGCGCTGCAAAGCGCCCCCTTGTTCAACCGCCAGTCGTACCTCGGCATCCAGAACGCCACCGTCGGCAAGTTCTCGTTCGGCCGTCAGTACACGTCGTTCTTCGACGGCATGGCCAACTTCGCCCCGCTTCGCTTTGCGGCCACCTATGAGCCGGGCATCTGGTGGATGGGCCTGAACTACCGCGAAGACAACATGGTCAAGTACACGGGCCAGTTCGGACCGTTCCAGGCCGTGGCGCACTTCTCGTTCGGCACCGGCGTGGCCGTGCAGAACGCCACCATCCTGCTGGCCAATGGCGGCGCCGGCGAAGTGCCGGGGCACTTCTCCGACAACACCGGCTACGGCGGCTCGCTGATGTACCTGAGCAACGGCCTGGGATTCTCCCTCGCGGCGGATGAATGGCGTCCGGCAGCAGTCACCGGCCAGCCGGGCAAGATGACCAAGCTCGGTGCGGCGGCTCTCTACAACACCGGGCCGCTCAAGTTCACGGCCGGCTATCGCTACAACAAGGGAGAATTCTCGAACGGCGGCACGCTGCTGCGCGACGACTACTGGTGGGCAGGCGTGAACTATCAGGCCACGCCGGCACTGGGACTGTCCCTGGCCTACTACTTCGCCAACGTCAAACAGGCCAGCGCGGCGGCGAACACCCCGACAAGCAATCCGCCCAACATGCATCAGGTCAGCTTCATCGCCGACTACAACTTCAGCAAGCGCACGGACGTCTATCTGTCGGCCGGCTGGGCGCACAACGGTGGTCTCAGCTTCGACGGCGCCGCCACGGCCTATGCCTTCAAGTACCCGACCATGACCGGACAGCAGAACATGGTCGGGGTGACGGTAGGCATCCGGCAGATCTTCTGACCTGGAACCCTATTCCTTGTCTCAGCCCTTGCGGTGGCCGACGGCGGCCACCGTTCTTTTTTTGGGGCTCTTCGTCGATTTGCGGGATGTGGGAATGGACTCAGAACGACCCACAAGGGACGGTCGCAATTCTCCAAGGCGGCCATTCGCCAACGGTGCAAATATCCGACGATGCCTGGCCATATTCGTAGTCGCTTTCGGCCATGCTCAGTTACTGCGGTACGTCCATCTGTGCATTTTCAAGCTCGACATGCGCTTCGTCGACTTTGCGTTGACGATCGGCGATTTTCTTCGCGCTCTTGCCGTTGGCCTTTGCTTCCTGCAGGTCACGCTCGCGTTCAGCCAGTTTCTTTTGCGCCGCGACCACCTTGCGTTGTGCGTCGCTGCGCAGCACAGCATCGGTGCAATTGGCATTCATTTGAGCAAGCGCTGCTTCGAGGCCATCTACGCGCTTCGCATTACCGTGTGCTTTCGCGTAAGTGATTTCTCGCTCTATCGACTGGCGCTTCGCATCACAACCGTCAGTTTGAGCGGCGCATACCATCGGGGAAAGGACCACGCCGAGCAAAAATGCTTTGATCACGATATTCATGAGAGGCCTCGTAGTAGTGGCGCGTTGATCGTCGACTGTGCATTCGGCAGAGATTATAGAGCGCTCGCAATTGGCTGCCCTGTCGGATACCGTTCCAGACGAACAGTCCCCTGAATTGCCGACGGCCCGGATTCATCTGGTTACGTTTCGTGAACAGACTACCTCTAAGCATAAGCGCAACGGGTCGCTCTCAATCGCCGCTCGCTAAGGCCTATATAAGATCACGGCTGAGTTCGGACAGAGCAGCGACTAAACCGTTGTTCGACAACGTTGGTCCCCCACTGCATCCCCTCTGATTCGCTGGTCAATTGAAAACCAAATGATTCATATAGGTGGCGCGCTGCATCCAGGCCCTTGAACGTCCAAAGGTACGTCTCACTAAATCGCTCATCGACAAATCTCATCGCGCGTGACATCAATTGCCGCCCGACACCGGAACCACGCAACGAATCGTCCACGATGAACCATCGCAAATGAGCGATACCCGTTTCATCATCTCCATCGATTGCCACAGAAGCGAGAGAGCGACCATTTTCGGCGTAGAGCCATAGCGCCTTGCCATCGGCTGGCAAGGTGCCAGCGAACTCGGCAAGCTCTCTCGCCACCTTCTGCTCGAAGAACGCGCCGAAGCCCCAGTGCTCTGCGTAGAACCGGGCGTGCAAGCTTGCTATGTCACCGATGCAGCCGGGTTGATAGCCCTCCTGAATCTGCGTGGCTATGACGCGTCCGGGGGCCGCTTCGGTTGAGTTGTCTTGCGCGAGCGCGTCGGCGTACAGCGCGAGAGAACGAACCAGGAGTTGCTGGTCGGCAGGAACCATACGTCGAAGCGCACTGGACACCTGATCTGTCGCGAATCGGTCAATTTTTCTCCGGAGCTTCTGCCCTGCCTCTGTTAAATACAGCTCAGACGAGCGCGCATCCTCGTTTGCAACCTTGCGGTTCACGAGTCCGCCAGCCTCCAGTTTTGCAACCTGTCGACTTGTATTTGATTTGTCGAGGCGCAAGATGTTGCCTAAGTCCTTTGCACTGATCCCTGGCGTTGCCCCGATTTCGATGATCGCGTGAACAGCCGAAGGTGCAAGATCACTGTCAGCCAAGGTCGTTCGCATGAAGCCTAGTTCGCGAACCAGTTTTCGGGAAAAGTCCCGGAGCTCGAGAATCGTGGTGTCTCTGGATTTGGCCGGAAGATCGACGAGGTCCATGGCTGGGCTCAAATAAGTTGCGTATCGCAACCAACATAGTTGCGATACGCAACCATGTCAAGGCCCGCCTTATAGTGGTGTTGAATTGTGGCGCGCTACTGCTCGCCGAAACCGCACGGGCGCAAGACATTGACCGCTGAAGGTCCTTTTGTCGTGGTGCAGCGGACGTAGACGCAAGCCGGCGGAACGTCGCAGCCTGGCCGGGAAGAACCCGATCGAGTCGGCGGCCGACCTGTCGGCGATGACGGGCTGTAGCCGACCCTTAGCTGTCCCTGACATGGCTCCAGAGCGGAAATCCCGATGGGCAAATTCACCGTTCGAACGCAGCGTCGCCCGTTGAACCATGACATTGGCCGCCCACAGAAATAGAGACCGTCACGCGACCGCCTCGATACTCGAATTTCCCCTGGGCAGGCCACTTGCGGCCGCCGCAGTCGTAGTGCCGATGGAGATCGGCCACGCCCAGCGGCAGATCATGGTCTCTGGGTTTAGCAATGCTTTAGACCCATTCTCATAGTGGCCGCTACCAACGAGACGCGTAATGCTGCCGGTGCCACCACCTTCAGCGCGAGCTCGTCGTCGTCCGCTTGAGCGGCTTACTTTCCGCTGGCCTCGAAGCCAGCTACTACCCTGGCGACAATGTCGGCCTTCTTGGCAAAGAGTTCGCGATGCCCAGCGTCCTCCACCCATTCGACAGTGACGTCTGTGCCAACTGCGGTTGCGCGTTCTGCGTACGCCTTTGAGCTTGCCGGAGCCACAATCGTGTCCTTAAGTCCTTGTATGACCAAGACCGGCGTTTCGGAACGCTTGAGCCCAGCATTGTTTCGACGTAGTGCATCTATCCACCCCGGATTATCTGTGACGTTGGATGTCACAGCAGGACCGGCTGCTGCTACTGCAGCCAAACAGGGTAACCACGCAGTTCTGATGCGAAGCTGCCAGAAGCTTCTGGCCGTCGTCGGTAAAGAGGTTCTTGTCCAGGTTGTAGGCATCCGGGTAGGCGACCGTGCCTACCAGAATCTCCGCCGCGTCTTGACGCGTGGCTCTGATGTCGAGCGCCGGATGAATGGGATGGCTTGTCTGGAGCAATACCAGACGACGCTGGAAGACGCGCCCGCGTGAGGGTTCGGCGGGCGGGCCGTCAGCCCTTTAACCGTGGGGCGGAACGGCTTCCGGGTCCATCCACATCACCTCCCAGATATGGCCGTCCGGATCCTCGAAGCTGCGTCCGTACATGAAGCCGAAATCCTGGACAGGCGTGGGGTCCGCCTTGCCGCCGGCGTCAGTCGCCTTCTGCACGAGGTCAGACACCTCTACTCGTCCGCCCGCTGACAGACACAGCAATACCTGCGCCTCCGCGTGCGCGTCGACGATTCGCTTCCCCGTGAACTGCCGCCATTTGTCGTGCGTAAGCAGCATGGCGTAGATCGTCTCGGAGATCACCATGCATGCCGCGGTTTCATCAGTGAACGCGGGATTGTTGACCGCGCCAATGGCTTCGTAGAAGGCCTTGGATCGCGGCAGGTCTGTCACCGGCAGGTTGATGAAAATCTGCTTGTTCATGATCTGGAGTCCTGTATTTGAGCGATATTTGAACTTCGGTTGTTGATGTAAGCCATGAAGCGATTGCCATGGCATCTTTCGGGCAAACAGTGAAAGAAGGTATTCGACTGGACCTCTTTCGGCCTGCGGCGCGACCGGACAAGCGTGCTGTACTTCCATCGCACATCACTGCCGCACGGACGGCCGGCCGGCGCGGCGCCATCAGCCAGATCACCGGCGCGCAGGAGAGCATCGCGATGACCGCGGCCGTGGCACCCGTAAAGCGGGCGAGGTCAGCAGCAGGATAGGCAGGAGCATGGGCGGGCCGCCTCGCTCAGTCGGTGAAGCCACCATCCGTCAACAGCGAACGGCCGGTGACCCAGGCCATATCTGGCGAGACCAGCGCCGCGATGACATTGGCAATATCTTCGGGATCGGCCAGCCGGCCCAGCGGCGTCCTTTCGCGCGCCTGATCCAGATGCGCTTGGGGAATGCCGGCGGTCATATCGGTGCGCGTGATGAAGGGCGCCACGGCATTGACGCGGATCCTCCGCGGCCCGAGTTCGAGCGCAAATGCGCGGGTGAGCGCATCCACCGCCGCCTTGCTGGCCGAGTAGACGCCGGCCTCGGCCGTGGGTGCACGGGCAAGATTGCTCGACACATTGACAATGCTGCCGCCCGCCGCGCCGAACAGCGGTGCGAACGCCTGCGTCATCAGCATCACGCTGAGTGCGTTGTGGTGGAACTGTTCGTCGAAGAATGCGGCATCCAACTCGCCGATCGGCCGCGCGCCGTACACGCCCGCGTTGTTGACGAGGATGTCTATGCGGCCACGCTCGTTCGCGATGGCGTCGGCCAGTGCGTGGACAGAGTCGGCGCGGCTGACGTCCGCCTGGAACGCATGAGCGCGGCCGCCGGCGCCCCGGATCTCATCGATCACGGTCTGCGCCGTCTCGCGCTGCTCGCGGTAGACGACAGCGACGCTGGCACCGCGAGCGGCGAGCGCGATTGCGGTGGCGCGGCCGATGCCGCGGGAGGCGCCGGATACGACGGCGACTTTGTCTTTCAGGGACACGAAAGTGCTCCGGTAAGGTGCGGGCGAGAATGAGGCCCGTCGATACGGAGAACGTTATCGGCTCGCCCCGTTGGAAGGAAGCTGGCAGATTGCAACGGGGCGTTGCGGAACTGGAACGGGCCCGCCGGACAGGAGGGATCAGGCGATGGCCTGATCGGACGGCCACCTTGCGCGCACCAACTCGAGGAACACACGCACGGCGGACGTCATGCCGCGCCGGCTCGGGTACATCGCGTACAGCGTGGCTGGGCGCGAGCGCACGGCTTGCAGCACGGGCACCAGCGTACCGGCATCGATGGCGTCCTGGCAAAGATAGGCCGGCAACTGCGCCATACCGGCGCCGCGCAGCGCGAGTTCGCGGATGGCCAGCAGGTTATCCACGGCAATGCCCGGCGTGACAGCGATATCGATCGGCTTGTCGTCTGCGTCGACGAACTGCCATGGCCGCGGATTTGCCAGTGTGCCCTGCGCGAGGCAGGGGTAGTCAGCCAACTCGTCGAGGCGCGCGGGCGGGCCGTCGGCTTCCAGCAACGACGGATGGGCCACGACGATCGACGCCGACGTCGCCACCGGCGTGGCGATCACGTCCTCCGAGGCGAGCGGCACAACTGCCGCGCGGATGACAAGGTCCAGTCGCTCTTCGGCCAGGTCGACAAAGCGATTCGAGAGCGTCAGTTGCACCTGCACGCCCGGGTGGGCGCGCGCAAACTCGGCCAGGATCGGAGGGAGCGTGGTCTCGGCGATCAGCACGGAGGTATGGAGGTGGATCACGCCCGATGGCTCCGCCACGGCGCTGCGCGTGAGGGCGCCGATCTTGTCGACGTGCGCGGCCGCCTCCAGTGCGTGCGCGAGCACCGCCTCGCCAACCGGCGTGAGGCCGAAGACCTGCCCCGCCCGGTGCAGCAGTCGCACGCCGAGCGCACGCTCAAGTGTCGCCACCCGGCGGGACAGCCGCGACTTGGCGATGCCGGTCTGCCGCTCGGCGGCGCTGAATCCGCCGGCATCGACCACGTGGATGAAGAGAAGCAGGTCGTCGAGATGTGCGCCGATGCTCTGCGGCATGGGGGCGGATTCTCTGTGGGCGGCGGAGGCCGCTCGGGGATCTGGCATAGGAGGCGAAGGCGCGGGGCCGCGAGATTGCGGGAAAGGTAGATGCTACGACCCTGACGGGCGCCTGGGAAGGCCGTAGCCGCCGATCTGCCGGCGCTCGGGTCGCCGCCCGACCTGCGCCTTAAGCGCTCCACAGCCACGGGACTGAGCAGCCGGCGGCTGCAACGGCTGGAGCGTGGGCGCCCTCGCCTTTGCTCGGGCTCCCGTTGTCCGGAGCGCACGGCGGTCTCGTTCCTGCTGCGTTGCCGGACATGCTTCTGGACCAGACGGAGTACATGGCCAGCAAGAACACCGGGGCCAAGGCGGTCCCGGTGTTCTTGCCATAAGCGGGTAGGCCCAGCAAATGCACGGAACATTGGGTGGCCGCTGCGAATGTCCCCTTTTGGCCGGTCTCAGCCTTCGGCCCGCCGACGCAAGGGCTTGGGACGCGAGGCTGAGCGACTGCGATTGGCTCGATTGCTGCCGACGCTGTCAGCTTCGCGCTAGCTCTGATTAGAGCTTGGGGTGCTAACGGTGCCTTGGAAGCCGGTGATCGAAGAACGGCTGGGACTACTGAGCACGGGACGATGAGCCGTAGAGGAACGTCGTGGGGAGGCTCCGCAGGAAGGGGCCCCAAACCAGGTCCACCTTTTCCCAATATTTTTTTCCCGGGTAATATTGACGGCGATTTTTATCCGGGTACAATTTGTGTCATCAAATCTCACCTCGCCACCATGTCACCAGACAAGTCCAACTCCCTCACGTGTTCCGGTGGCGACCGCCGTGTTACCACCAGGCCTGTTCGTCCGAGCATCGTAGAGTCGAGTCGACCTCGCCCTTGTGTCTCGCAAGGCTTGTCTCGCGGGGTATAGGCCACCGCCCGGCGGCGATCGACGACTCGCGGCTGCTGCCGTTTTCGGGAGTCGGGGACAGCCCTTCGGCATAGACACCGCGTCACTCCAAAAACCCGCTAGTGCCCTTTCTCGGACGGTCTGCTGTCAATCCGGGCGGGGAGCCCTTTGTCCAGAAAGAGAAAATGACCTCCAGTTCGTCAATCGCACCCGCTGCTCCAGCGACCTCCCGCCCGCTGTGGCGTACATACCTGGCCATCCTGCTACCAATGATTCTGACAAACACGCTGCAGGTTGCAGCCGGAACCATAGATGGCATCTACCTGGGGCAGATGCTCGGCGTTCAGGCCATAGCGGCCGTCTCGGCATTCTTTCCGGCGTTCTTCATGCTCCTGGCGATCATCATAGGATTGAGTACGGGTGCCACGGTGCTGATCGGCCAGGCATGGGGGGCACGCAACCCGGAGAAGGTGCGCTCCATTGCAGGAACCGCCATTGCATTGGCACTGACCACAGGCATTGTCGTCAGCGTCGCGGGCGGCGTGTTCGCTTCATCGTTGCTGCAGGGGCTGGGAACGTCGCCAGACATCCTGCCCGAGGCCACGCTGTATGCACGCATCATGTTTGTTGGCTCACCACTCATCATTCTGCTGTGGCTGATGACTTCGATGAGTCGGGGAGTTGGTGATCCCGTCTCGCCATTGTGGACATTGGCCGTGGCAACCATCATCACCATGATATGTACACCAGCCCTGATTCGCGGCTGGGGTGGCATGCCTCGATTGGGGGTGGCCAGTGCGGCCGTCTCGACGCTGGTCGCGTTTGCGCTGGCGCTAGCGTGGATGGCTCGCCGCTGGCTTCGCGCTTCGCATCCACTGGCACCAAATGTCGAACTGCTTTGCCAGATCCGCTTCGACTTGCCTACGGTACAGCGCATGTTGCGTATCGGCATTCCGTCGTCGCTTCAAATGTTCACGGCGGCATTGGCCGAGATCGTGCTGCTTGGCCTCGTCAATGGCCATGGCTACAACGCAACTGCGGCCTATGGTGCCGTGAACCAGGTCATGAGCTGGATTCAGTTGCCCGCGATGTCCCTGGGCATCACTGCTACGGTTCTGTCGGCGCATGCAATCGGCGCAGGTCGCAACCAGCGTGTCCTCGACATTGTGCGGGCCGGCCTCTGGCTGAACATCGTGGTCACAGGTGCCGTAGTTTCCATCGTGTACTTCATGGCTCCCGCGGTCATTTCGCTGTTCTTGACGGATGGCCCCACTGCCTCCCTCGCTCAGGATTTGCTGCGCACAGTTGCCTGGAGTGTCGTGATACTGGGTGCAGCCAACGTCGTTGTCGGTGCGATGCGCGCTAGCGGTACGGTTTTGTGGCCCGCGATGCTTGGCATGGTATCGATCCTGGGAGTGGAGGTTCCGTTCGCCTATTGGCTGCACAGTCGCATCGGAATTTCCGGGATATGGTGGGCTTACACCGTGGGATTCGGGGCCATGCTGCTGCTCCAGTTGATGTACTTCAGATGGGGCTGGCGTCGTCAGCGCATCGAGCGGCTCGTGTAGCGGGCGAAATCGCTCGTGACGGTGGTAAAACCTGACGGCTTCGCCCTGGCAGCCTCCGGCATGACCGTTGGGAACCTCGGCGGACATTTGCATTGTCGATGCCGAGCGTCCGTCTCCGACGAACTCTGATGTCGGTCCGCCCGCCCACAGGCGGGCTGGCGCCAGAGGCAACTGCCGACCCTAAGCGGCCACTCGGACTCTGCTTTTCGAACGTCCGAAACATTTTGTTAGTCGGTCATTCCCACGCTCGAGTGGATGACTGGTGTTGTGCATCCCTGACACCCCACTTCGACGCGCACATGCAGTGGCAGCTTCTTGCTAGATTCGTCACTTCGATTGTTCATTCTATGCAAGCTCCTGCGCATCGGAAGAGTGATGAAGACTCCCGAAAAATATGCTGCAACTCTTGTAACTTGCTGCGCATTCCTGGTGGTGGCGATACTCTGTGTACGCTCAACGCAGGCAAGTGCAACGGTCGCATGCCCGGAGTATGTGCTTTGCGGGGAAAAATGCCGCGGCTCCTCGGAATGGGTTCTTGAGGGGACGGTGACAGCGATTTCTGACCGGGACGATACCGGAATCGGCCCGGCCTGCACTTCAAAGTGGCAGGTTATCCGGTTGAGCGAAGTTGTGGTTGTAGGTGGATCGTTTCGTCGTGAACTCAGTGGCAGAGTAGCCGAGGTTATGACACGGACATTGTTCTCCGACAGTTATATTGGCCGGCGAATTAGAGGATTCGGTAGCGGTAGCCTACTGGAATCATCGGATCAACTAAATTGACCGACTAGTGCCAACTTTGGACCCGCGACGATCCTACGTGCCTTAGTGAGGTCAACCTGAGACACCAATGTCGTTACATCACAATTTTCGGCACCTATCCATGGTGTTTGCCCTGCTGGCTACGGCCTGCGCCAGTCTTTCATCGAAACCATTCCTCGAGCGGTTGCAATGGGGCTCGGTGCCCGACGCTCTGGGCCCCCATGTCGAGATGGTTCGCGATGAGAGGATGGCTAAGCGGATCGGCCGCTGTTATCTCCGTCTGGACGACGGTCCTATTGTCGATGGGGTTCCCAGCAGGGACACCGAGTACTGTTTCAATCGCGGGGCACTCTACTCGGTTCGGACTCATTTTGATGGGGACGATCTACGACGAAAGTGGCAGTACTGGCTCACTGAAATCTATGGACGCCCGCGGACTGATTCATCGACCGAACTCCATTGGGATTCGAAGGACGCCTGGATAGACCTTCGATATGTCACCACAAATTTCTACGGCGCCGAAGATACTGGTACTGTTACCTGGACACAGCGGCGGTACATGCCTCCTTCTGACGCGCCAGCCTGCGAAGCGTTTGATCCGGGCTTTCGAGCCTGCATAGAGCGAGAGAAAGTGCGAATTCAGGCTATCGACGCCAGATAGCCCCGGACGGTATGGGGTCTGTTGATTCGGCTTTGGCGTTCGATAGCTTCCGGCAGCGGTTCGAATGACCGTTTGCAGCCCCTCAACAGACCGTTTCATTGCCGATACGCGGCGGCCGCTTCTGGCCGGGAAGAGCGCGATTGCCCAGACGGTCGGAGAACTCCGCGGCGATGGGCTGTAGCCGACCCTGAGCAGTCATTCGCGAATGGATAAGCCGTGACCCGTCGTATCGCTGCGACACCCCTCCATTTCGCAATTCGCGATGGGCACGCCTTTGCTAGATTCCCCTTTGTCAGATCACCGGTGGAGATTCTCTTGGGACGCTTCTATAGCTTCATTGTCGTAGCCATGTTGTCGTTCTTCTCGACCGCCGCCGCCCCCCTCACTCTCCTTTTCCACGAGAGCTACGCCGAGCTAACGTTCGAGAAGGGGAGTGCCGAGTTGTCGGTAGATGCCAGAGAGAAGCTGCGCAAGACGGTTGAGCACATTGATGCCATGCGCGGACCTTCGGTGATGATCATTGCCTTTAGTGATCAAGCTGATTCCCGGGAGGACCGGGGCGAGCTTGCCATCGCTAAAGCCAGGACACAGGCAATTGGCGAGTTTTATGAAACCGTAGAAGGTGCCAACCTCACGGCGTCGACATATCCAAGCGTTGCCGTTGGCCCGGACGCAAAACGCGCAGGGACTGCGTTGGTGATTCTGAAGGGGTTGTGCACAAAGGGGCGCGAGGTATGTGACGCTTACTTTCCGCCTTGGAAGGAGGCAACGCACCAGTAGCTGCAATGGTAATGGAATGGACGCCGCCCGATTCTCGGTGACAGCTCAATAAGGGTGGACGTCGCGAGTGACCGCTCATGGCCGGTCTCGGCCCTCCGCCGATCCAGGCAAGGGCTTCCTGACGCAGAAGGCAGCTACCGACCCATCTCAGCCACTCGCACTCTAAGCTGCAGACGACTGGAGCTCATTGCAGATCAGTCATTCCCGCGCTGGAATGAGCGAAACCGTATCGGGGGAGTTACCGGTTGTTGTGCAACCCTGACACCCCACTTCGGCCTCTGCGGGCGAGAACATTTTCTTGCTAGATTGTTTGTTTCGATGGATTGTGGCGGACGACGCCAAAGGATGGACGACGTGATCAGATCTTCATCTTCCGAAATGATTGGCTCGTTAAGAAGCTTTTGCTACGCAGTTTTCGTGATTGGTGTTTCCTCACTTTTGTTAAGCTGCGCTAATTTAAGTCCAAGCGAAAATGGTGTAACTAATCCCATCCATATTTCTCGGTCAGATCAAGATCCCTACACCAACCAACAATTTCTGGAAAATATCAGGCGATCCACGCTCAGCGAATCGTTACTAAATTACTCATTTTATACTGAAGATTCCATTCTGGAGTTTATTGGTCCCGGATACAATATAAGAAAAAATCTACCCATACGACAAGCTGGAGTTCGTTTTGGCTTCGATACCTTGACCAGCGGTCCTGTGTCAGATCGGGAGCAGATAAGAAGTGCCGTCCATCCATTGCCATGCTTGATAAGGGGTGATTTCTATTACTACCCATCTGAAAGTACGGCGCAATTCGTGGCAGATGTAAGGGGGCAATTGCCGATATCCCTTGTCGTAAAGATATTTGGCGACAAATATTTCACAACACCTGCCATGCCAAGATTGTACACGGACGGCGTCAGTGAAGAATTACCACCAGCAACCAATGCTCTAGGAAATCTATGGGTTGCGTACGCCTTTGGCGGGCCAAATGTAAAATTCAGAACAGATGCAGCGGGTAATGTTGTCTCAATCATGATAATCGAGAAGAACGCCGCTTAGACGGGCGTCTATTTTGCGCTGCCTCCAAAGGACATGTGAGATGACTTGGTCGCGGCGACGTTTGCGCGGGTTGCACCTATTTTCAAATGACCGCTTCTCGGCCAACGCGGTCCTCCATTACGGAGCCGGTAGATCACTCAAACTGGCCGGTTAGCGCCAGATCACCCCGGCTATCAGCCAACTTGACCACAGGGGGCAGAAGTCGACCCTTCTCAGCTCCCCGCATCTACGCTGCATACGACCGAAGTTCATTGCAGATCGGTCATTCCCACACTCGAACGAGCGAGACGGTATCGAGCCGAGTTGGCGGTTGTTGTGCAACGCTGACACCCTACCTCGGCCTCTGCGGGCGAGAACATTTTCTTGCTAGATTGCTTGTTTGTGGCGACGAACGCTTGGACGACGTGACCAGACCTACATGCCCTGAAATGATTGCTTTGGGTGAAACTGCTATGAAAACAAAAAGAAGGCAGCGCCTAATAGGACAGGCGTTGGTTGGAGGGGGGATGTTGCTTTCCCTCATTGCGGGTGTGGTCCATGCGCAGGAGCGAACCAGTGCGTATAACGCCGCAAATCAAGCTTTCGGGCCGCAAACATTAGATAGGCGAGCCTCGTATCAATCTGCGGCTCCGCTCTCGGCTGACGCTCTAATGGAGAATCTGCTCCTGATCACGGCCTCTCAGGAGGGCAGGGTGAAGAAACACTCTGTGGAACAAATATTCGAAACCAAACTGCCGTACAAAAAGGATGTGACGGTAGCCAGGGCTGGCGCGAAAGAGGCGCACGGCATATGGTATTACGCCAGACCGGGTCAGGATTGGCAATACAACCTTGGGGTAGCCGAGTACTCCAATGGGGATTCGTGGTTTGGATTTTCGTTTGCGAGCGAATTGGAAGGGCCAGCATTTAATTATGAACTTACAAATGAAATACCTAAAACGTGTATTTACGATCTAAAATTTACCGAGGAACTGGAGCGCCAAGGATGGAAACTCAACAGGCGAACACAGCTTCTCGGAGTACATGGCCTCTGGCTCGGTCAAGTCGTATATCAAAGGGGAGATCTCGGATATCTTCGATTATTGTTCTCGCCTCAGCAAGGGCCCTTTTCGTCGCGAGCCTCGACGGCTCACTGCCTCGAGCGACTCGCTCTTGATAGTTCTTCGAAGTGGGAGCGCGGAATCATCGATTCAGTCACCGGATACCGAGATCTGCCCAAGCAAGCAGATAGTGGACTTCACCCGTCCAACTGAATTGCAGGGGTAAGAAAAATACTGGATCTAGTCGGCAGATCGATCGACCGCTTCCAGTTCGATAGCTGTCATAGGAGTTAGGGTTGTCAAATGGCCGCTTCTGGCCGAACTCTGCCCTCCCCGGAAGTTGGCGATAAGCCTTCTTTCTGACGCCCCTTACCGGCCCTCGCCCTATCCAGGGTCCACTCATTCGGAGTCCGGCAGTTTCATGCTATCCAGGATCGTCGGCGGATAGTGCAGCACGTGAGTCACGTGGTCCGCCGCGAAATCCTTGAGGGGCCGTTACCTCGCGCGGATGGCAAGGCCAATGCCATGGACAGGAGTCTGTCCGCACGCCGGCGCGATGCCGACGCTGCCGCTCACTCGTCTTCCGCCTTGCTCATCACCACATTTGGCACTGCCGCGGCGGGAGCAGTCACGAACGCCGCCTGGCGCGGCTTGTCGATGCTGTAGCGCAGGCGCCCCGTCTCGATATAGAAGCGCAGGTTGCGATTTTTCATCAGATAGAACAGGCCGACGAGCGCCGCGGCAAAACCCGAAGCCGCTCCAACACCCAGCGCCCAGCGCGGACCAAAGCGGTCCGCCACCCACCCCACCACCGGCGCGCCAAGCGGCGTGGTGCCCAGTGCAATGGCCAGCAGGATGGCGATTACCCGGCCACGCATCGCCGGCTCGGTCGAGATCTGCACGAGGCTATTGGTGGACGTGGTAAACGTCTGTGTCGATGCACCGATCACCGCCAGCGTCAGGCCGAACAACACCGCATTTGGCATCAATGCGCCAAACATGCAGCCCACGCCAAAGAGGGTTGCGGCACCGACCAGGATCGCCATTCGCGGCCGTGCCCGGCGCGCGGCCAGCAGCGTGCCGGTAACGGACCCTATCGCCATGGTCGAACTCAGCAAGCCGTACTGTCCCGCACCGGAATGAAATGCACTGACCGACATCGTCGAAATGAAGATCGGGAAGTTCAGGCCGAAGGTGCCGATCAGGAACAGCATGAACAGCGCCGCCTTCAGGTCGGGGCGTTTCCACACGTACCTGAAGCCTTCCAGAAAGCTGCCGCGTGAGCGCTGCGCGGGCGGCTTCAGGTGCAGCTCGTGCTGACGCAACATGCGCAGCGCGCCGATCACCGGGACAAACGACAGCGCATTGATCAGGAATACCCATCCCGTGCCAATCGATGCAATGAGCAGACCCGTGATCGCAGGGCCAATCATCCGCGCCCCATTGAACGAAGTGGAGTTCAGCGCAACGGCATTGGGCAGGTCCTCCTCGCCGACCAGATCGGAGACAAAGGTCTGCCGCGCTGGGGCGTCGAACGCGGTGACGCATCCGAGCAGCAATGCGAACACATAGACATGCCACAGTCGCACCAGGCCAGTGACGGTCATCAGGCCCAGCCCAAGCGCCAGCAAACCCATGGCTGTCTGCGTGATGAACAGCAGTTTGCGGCGGTTGAAGTGATCGGCCGCATAGCCGGTAAGCGGCAACAGCAGCATCTGGGGGCCAAACTGCAGCGACATCACGATCCCGACGGCAGTCGCGTTGTGATGCGTGAGTTCGGTGAGCACGAGCCAGTCCTGCGCCGTGCGCTGCATCCACGTGCCGATGTTGGACACGATCGCGCCACTCGCCCACACCCGGTAGTTGAAGTTGCGCAGCGAACGGAATGTACGAGCCACGGACGTGTTCCCTATGAATCTATCGTGTTGACGTCACGGCGCGACCAGCCGCTTGAGAAGCTCGACGCCGGTTGCGAGTTGCTGCTGTTCGGCAGCGGTGAAACGACTCTGGATGGCGCGGTAGAGCCAGTCCTCGCGCGCCGCGCGGCTGGCTTTGACTTTCTGGCGGAAGGCCGGGGTCAGCGAGAGAACAGTTTGCCGACCGTCGTTTGGATCGGGCGCGCCGCTGACGGCACCCGCCGCCTTCAGGACTGTCAGCGTCTCGCCCATGGATTGCGGACGCACATCCAGGGCGCGGGCGAGTCCGGCAACCGTTGCCGGGCCGTCGCGCTCGAGCAGATGCAGCACCTGGATCTGCGAAGGCGTGAAATCACCGGCCCTCGCCTCTTCGCGCAATCTACGGCGCAGCGTGCCAATCAGGGCGCGCAGGTCTTCGGCCGTGGCGTGCGCCAAAGCGTCACTTGCTGAAGGAGGACTCTTGCTCATGGCATGCAACTAGAAAGGTTACCTTGCAAGGTTACCTTCCTAACTGGGACAGGTCAAATCGCGCCTCAGGCTGCCAGCAATGGGACGTCAACTGCCATGCAGAACGCCAGCGCGCGCAATGCCCCGGAAAGACCAGCAAGGGCGAATACCGAACGTTTTGTTGGGCCCATGCACCTAGACTGAGCGGTCCGGTCAGGCTAGGATTTTCGAAACATTACCCACTTGAAGAGGAGGAGACGATGCTGGCTGTTGTTGCGCAGATCAAAGTGAAACCCGGTGCCGAGGCTGAGTTCGAAAAGGTCGCAGCCGAACTGGTGGCGGCATCCCGGCAGGAGGAAGGATGCCTTGAGTACACGCTCTGGCGGACCGCTGAAACCGGGCTTTACGCATTCACCGAGAAATATCGCGATGCCGATGCGGTCGACGCGCATCGGAAATCGGAGCACTTCCGCTCCATCGGCAAAGCAATGGGCGCGTTCATGGATGGCCCGCCCAACGTACTGCGCCTGTCCTCAATCTGATCGACTACGATCCGGCGAACGTCCATGATTGCGTCGACGACCCGATTCCAGGGTCGTCGCCATCCCGGATGAAACTCCTGAAGCCCCGCGCCGTCCAATGCTTTTTGGAAGACATCGGACAATCATCATGCATCGGGTAGTTTTCAGCGCAATTGGACTGGTACTTCTGCTTGGCGCCATTCAGGGATGCGCGTCGTCAAGCGCCCCGGGAGGCCGGGAATCAAGCGTCACCGTGTACGGCACCGTGGATGCCGGCGTGAGCGTGACGCGCGACAAGTGACCCCTGCACGTGCCGAATCAGGCATACCCCTCAGTTTCCAAGGAAGGCTGAGCCAGTAACGCCAAGGCATCGGTGAGTGAGAGCACCGTCGTACGCGATTCGAATGCCGTGGCAAATAGATGATCGTGGACGACCGGATCCGGGTCGTAGCAGCAGTCCTTCACCGTGAACAGCCGGAAGTCCGCATCGCTCGCATGCGCCACCGACGACAGCACCACCCCCGTCGACGCGATGCCAACCATGATCAGCGTGTCGATCCCCCGGGCGGAAAGCCGCACCTCCAGGTCAGTGCCGAAGAACACGCTGGCGCGATGCGCGAGGATCAGCGGTTCGTCGGCCCGCTGGCTGAGTTCCGGCGAGATCTGGTCATTGACGAACAGGCCAAGCTGCTTGATGACCTGCCCGTTCCGGTTCAACGGGCTCACTTCCGGATACCCCGCGCTGAAATGAATCTTGGCGAAGTAGACGCCGACGCCCACCGCCCGTGCGGCATCGCACAGCCTGCGTGTATTCGACAGCAGAACCGGCGCGACTGACGGGAACAACTCCAGAATATCGGTCTGGTAATGCATGACCACCAGCGCGGTTCGCGCAGGCTCGATTACCGGAATCTGCATGATCATCCTTTCTGGCCTCGGGTTGATGGCAAACCGCTTCGATGCTGCGCCCGTCGGGACCAATGACGAACGCCGCTTGTTAGTTCGCGTGGTAGTTCGCGTAGTGGTTCGCATGGTAGCGCGGGCGTGGACCAAGGGCACCGTTGTCCTTGCTGCCAGCGCCCTATGCCGCGCGATTCATCGCTGACGCCGAATTTGACGTGATCAAACATTGGCGCTCCTGAAGCGTCTGGGCCTTCGCGAAATTCTGCGTACTGTATCCCATCAAGGCCGCGCAACGATGTGCGCCGTGCGCCTGCTGTGCGCCTGCTGTGCGCCTGCTGTGCGCCTGCCGTGCGTCAGTGGCACTTCCTTCGATCCATCGTCGGAATCGTCTGACGCACCTTTCGGAGCCGCCCTTCTGCTTCCCTCCCCCACCGCGAACCTAACCTTGATGCATGGGCGCACAGCCCTGCCCCCGCCGCCGGGCAGCAACGGGAGGGCCCGGCGGATCCGATTGAATCCACTTTGAACAGGAGCTCGAACGTGATGAGTAAATGGCTCTCGGCAGTAGTGTGTTCGATGCTGGTTGCCACGCCCGCAGGCATGGCACTGGCGCAAGCCCCGGCAGGATCGAAGGCCGATCACGAAGCTGCAATCAAGCAGGCGGATGCCGACTACAAGGCAGCATCCGCGAGATGTGACGGCATGAAGGACAACGCGAAGGACGTGTGCAAGCTGGAGGCCAAGCGAGATCGTGACGTGGCCAGGGCTGACGCGGATGCGCGCCACGAAGGTACCGAAAAGGCCCACGCCAAGGCCATGAAAACCAAGGCCGATCGAGACTACGACGTGGCGAAGGAAATGTGTGACGACAAGAAGGGCAACGAGAAGGACGTCTGCGTGAAGGATGCCAAGGCCGCGCATGAGCGGGCCGTGGGCAGCGCGAAGATCGAGAAGGCCGCAGTCACCGGCAGCCCCGAGGAAGTCGCGCAAGCGCGCCGTGCTGCCCAGAAGGACAACCTTGACGCGGCATACGAGGCTCGCAAGGAACGTTGCGATGCGATGTCCGGCGACGCCAGGAGCCAGTGCCAGGCCGATGTCGCCGCCAAGTTCGGCAAGTAATCAACCGTCAATCATCACCTCCGCCAATTGCTGGCGTGTTCCCGGGGCGGCGTCCGTATGTCCGCACCAGGAACTTCACTCAAGGAGTCAGATATGAACTGGGATCAGATCGAAGGTAAGTGGGAACAGGCCAAGGGCAAGGTCAAGGAACAGTGGGGCAAGCTCACTGACAGCGATATCACGCAGATCCGCGGTAAGCGGGACCAGCTTCTCGGCCGCATCCAGGAACGTTATGGCTGCACCAAGGAAAAGGCCGAGGATGAGCTGAAGGCATGGGAGCGTGACGTCCACTGGTAACCCATCGCTTGCAA
Source organism: Cupriavidus sp. HMR-1 (assembly GCF_000319775.1). NCBI lineage: Bacteria > Pseudomonadati > Pseudomonadota > Betaproteobacteria > Burkholderiales > Burkholderiaceae > Cupriavidus > Cupriavidus sp. HMR-1. The sequence goes on along the minus strand of NZ_ANKP01000222.1, from coordinate 12,872 downwards.
GAAAGAAGGGCGTGCCACCCGGGCACGCCTGTTTCCGGGAGTCACCATGACCATGGTTACCAGTGCGGGACCCCTCATATCGTTGATCGCTGGCATCCTCATTCTGATCATGCCGCGACTGCTCAACTACATCGTCGCCATCTACCTCATCGTGATCGGTCTGCTCGGGTTGTTCGGCGGACATCTACGCTAAGAGGCACTATCAAAATGATTCTGGCGTCGTTGCGCGGCCTTGCCGTACCACTTGTACTGTCTGCGGCCCCGCGCCTAGCCAGAACCGCTTCGCTTCATTTTGATAGCGCCTCTAACGGCGCCGTAGTGAAGGTTGGCCGTCCCGGAGCAAGAGATGGCCGGTCACGTCAGCCGCGCAAATACGCCACGGCCCCCGACCCGGCCACGCGCCCGCTCGCAAAACAGGCCGTCAGCAGATAGCCGCCGGTCGGCGCTTCCCAGTCCAGCATCTCCCCCGCGCAAAACACGCCCGGCAATGCGGTCAGCATCAGTCGGTCATCCATCGCCTCGAAGCGGACACCGCCCGCCGTGCTGATGACTTCGTCGATCGGCCGCGCGCGAACGAGCCGCAGCGGCAATGCCTTGATGGCCGCCGCCAGCGCCACGGGGTCGTGCATCGCTTCCTTCGTCAGGACCTCACGCAACATGCGCGCCTTGACGCCGGTAATACCCAGCCGGCTCTGCAGATGGCTCGATACCGAACGCGAGCCGCGCGGCCGGCTTACTTCGGCCGCGACATCCTCCGGGGAGCGCCCCGGCGCCAGGTCCACCGTGATGATTGCGAACCCGTGCGTGTCGATCAGATCGCGAATCGGCGCGGACAGCGCGTATACCAGACTGCCTTCGATGCCGGTCTCGCTGATGACGAACTCGCCCTGCCGCTGCAATGCCGTGCCATCGACCGTCGTGACACCGATGGCCACCGACTTCACTGGCTCACCCGCATGTTGCGCGCGGAACACTTCGCTCCAGGCGATATCGAAGCCGCAGTTGGCGGGCCGCAGCGGCGCCACGTCAACGCCACGCGCCGCCAGCATCGGCAGCCATGCGCCATCGGAACCAAGACGCGCCCAGCTACCGCCGCCGAGCGCGAGCACAACCGCACGTGCCGCAACCTCGATCTCGCCGTCCCGCGTGGCAAAGCGCAGCACATGCCAGCCGTCGATGGGCGCGCCAAAACCGATCCAGCGGTGCCGCACGTGAATGCGCACCCCGGATTCGCGCAAGCGATGGAGCCATGCCCGCAACAGCGGCGCGGCTTTCATGTCAGTCGGAAATACGCGCCCCGAACTACCGACAAAGGTGTCGATGCCCAGCCCGTGCACCCAGGCACGCAGTCTGTCGGCGTCGAAGCTGTCGAGCATCGGCCCGATCCGGTCCGCGCGTGCGCCATAGCGGCGCAGGAAGGCTTCCGCCGCCTCGGAGTGGGTGATGTTCATCCCCCCCTTGCCGGCCATCAGGAACTTGCGACCGACCGATGGCATGGCGTCGTAGACGTCCACCGGCAGGCCTTGCCCGGCCAGCATCTCGGCGGCCATGAGACCGGCAGGTCCCCCGCCAATGACAATGGCGCCATCGTGGCGGATGGGTTCTTGGGCAGGAACAGCGGGCATGGAATCGTGGATGACGGAGGGCTGGCGAATTATAAGCGTAGCCACGCCAGCGGCGATCCGTCCACGCTCGCCGCCTGCTCCCGGGCTGTGGTACCGTCGATTCCCTTCGTCCGCCGCACAATTCCGTCAGGCATCACATGGACAGTCCAACACTCACGTTCGCCGATCAGCAAGCATGGGAAGTCTGGCTCGAAGCCAATGGAGGCACCGCATCCGGCGTCTGGCTCCGCATCGCCAAGCGATCGGCCGGGGAAGCCACGGTGTCCTATGCGCAGGCGATTGAAAGCGCCCTTTGCCACGGGTGGATCGACGGGCAGAAGCAGGCCGAGAGCGAACACTATTGGCTCCAGCGCTTCACGCCGAGGACTGCAAGGAGTATCTGGTCCAGGATCAACAAGGAAAAGGCCGAAGCGCTGATCGCCGCCCGGCGAATGCGCCCAGCCGGGCTTCATGCCGTCGAACAGGCCAGACGCGACGGACGCTGGGAGGCCGCCTATGCATCCCCGAGCAAGGCGACCGTACCCGACGACCTGCAGCAGGCCCTCGATGCCAACCCCAAGGCCAGGAAATTCTTCGCCACCCTGAACAGCCAGAACCGCTTCGCCATTCTGTTCAGAATCCAGAATGTGAAGAAAGCCGAAACGCGCGCCAGAAAGATTGCCCAGTTCATCGAGATGTTGAACAAGGGGGAGAAGATCCATCCCTAATCCCGACGGCGGCACCAGGGCAACGCTAGGTCAGCGCCCGCAAACCCTGCAACACCGTCGGCACCAGTTCGGACACCGTGGGGTGGATATGCACCGCGCGACTGATGGTCGTGTAGGGAGCCCCGGCGTACATCACGTCGAGCAGTGAGTGCACCACCTCGTCGCCGTTCAGGCCGAGGATCGCAGCGCCCAGCAACAGCCGCGTGTCGGCGTCGACGAGTATCTTCATGAAGCCCTGGCTTTCGCCCTTCTCCACGGCCCGCCCGACACGGCTCATGGGCCGCGTGCCCACCAGCACCTTGCGCCCTGACTGCCGCGCTTCCCGCTCCGTCATGCCGATGCGGCCCAACGGCGGGTCGGTAAACAAGGCATAGGCCGGAATGCGATCCGTCACCGCGCGCGGATCGTTATCGAGCAGATCGGCCGCGACGATCTCGTAGTCGTTGTAGGACGTATGCGTGAAAGCGCCCCGGCCGTTGCAGTCGCCAAGCGCCCAGATGCCGGGGACGCTGGTGCGCAGTTGATCGTCCACCTTGATGTAGCCCCGGGCATCCGTCTCGATACCTGCCTTGTCGAGCCCCAGATCGTCCGTATTGGGCACGCGCCCGACGGCCATCAACAGGTGCGAGCCGTGAACTTCAGGCGCCCCGCCCGCGCAATCGAGCCCGACGGCAATATGGTCACCGTCCTTGCGCGCGCTCAGACAGTTGGCGTCGAGCCGGACCTCGATGCCCTCGCGTTCGAGGATCTCCCGCACGGCTTGCGACACGTCCTCGTCTTCCCGCTGAATCAGCCTCGGGCCTTTCTCGACGATGGTCACCCTGGCCCCGAACCGCCGGTACATCTGGCCGAATTCAAGGCCGATGTAGCTGCCGCCAACGATGATCAGATGCTCCGGCAGGAAGTCGACTTCCATCATGCTTGAGTTGGTCAGGTATGACACCTGATCCAGCCCTGGCATCGGTGGAATCAGCGCCCGGCCGCCGACGTTGATGAAGATCTGGTCGGCCTCCAGCAACTCCCCATTGACCCGCACGCCGCGCGCGTGCTCGAAGCGGGCGTGCCCCTGATGGACGGTGACGTTGTCCAGCCCGCGCATCCACTGCTCCACGCCCTGGCTGGACCTGCCCGAGATTTCGTCCTTGCGTGCCTTTACCTGCCTCATGTCGACCGCGACCGGCCCACCGATGGTCACGCCGTACTCGGCAGCCCGCCGCGCCAGTTGCGCGGCGTACGCACTGGCGATCAGCGCCTTGGTAGGGATGCAACCGGTGTTCACGCAGGTACCGCCAAACCGCCCGCGCTCGATAACCGCCAGCTTCTTGCCCGCGCCGGCCAGCCGCGCCGCGAGTGCGGGGCCGGCCTGTCCGGTGCCAATGATGATCGCGTCCAATCTCTGAGCCATCACGATTCTCCTTGCCGGGTACCGTGCTCGCCACCGGGCGAACCACGAAAATGGGCGCCTCCGCGACATCACCCGGGCCGCCAGCGCCAGGACCGCGCGTGCCCGATGATTCCCGGAAGCCAGATCCGAGCATAGTGGACGATCCAGACGTTCGCCGGCCGCGTTGCAGCGGCCAAGTGCCGCCCGCTTCCGGGTTTCCCCTCAATCTTGGGTATGAAGCGCGGTGCGACAATCCAGCCTGATCGCCCGAAGCAGGCGTCGCGGCGAGGCAATGATCGCAGGCCAACCCAAGGGAGAAGAATATGCGTCGTCTTGCCGTTTTTTCCGCCGTCCCGGTCGCTTTTGCTTGCGGCTATCTTGTCGCCCACATCGACCTGCCGCATGCCCACGCCCAAACCCCGCCGGCCGCGCTGGCGCCCCTGATCGTCAACCTGGCGGCCATGAGCGACGAGGCCATCGGCCCGCAAGTGCCCAACATGGGCACACTGCGCACCAAGGGGCTGGTCAACACGCCTTCCGGAACCATCGCCGTGCAGTCGGGCAATGTCCCCAAGCACTACCACAACAGCGCCGACGAGATTCAGTACATCATCTCTGGCAAGGGCGTCTTCTGGCTGGGCGATGAAAAGCGCGAGGTCGGCCCCGGTGACCTGATCGTGATTCCCAAGGGCACCGCGCATGCGGGCTCGATCGCATCCAGCGGCGAGTTCAAGGCCTTGGCCATCAAGCTGCCGCCTCAGGCCGCCGGCGATACCCATCTGCTGCCCTGAATGCTGACTTGAATCCGCGGCCGCCTGGCGGCCCTGACCCCGCAACCTGCCGGCGCCGCATGTGCGGCGCCGCTCATATCTGGCCCTCTAGGCCATTGTCCGGCAAGGCAACTCCCCATAAATTCCCGGAGGAGACCTATGCCGCTTTCCTGGAGCCGCCAGCACATGATTCGCGACCTGATCGAGTCCACCCCCGCCCCGGGCGATCGTGCCGACGTATGCATCGTCGGCGCCGGCGCGGCCGGCATCCTGCTTGCCGTGGAACTGGCCCGCCATGGCCGGCGCGTGGTGATGCTGGAAGGCGGCGGCGAAGACATCGAGCAGGCCTCGCAGGACACCTATCGCAGCGAGATCGCCGGCCTTCGCCACCATGGCATTCACGATGGCCGCTTTCGCGCCATCGGCGGCTCCACCACGCGATGGGGTGGCCAGATTCTGGAGTTCGATGCCATCGACTTCGAGCAGCGCCCCTGGGTGGAAGGGAGCGGCTGGCCCATCTCCAAGCGGGAACTGGCCCCGTACTATCAGCGCGCGATCGAACTGGAAGGACTCGCCAGCGCGTCGCTTGAGGACGCGACCGTCTGGCGCGAACTGGGACTGGCGCAACCGGTGTTTTCGAATCTCGACACGTTCCTGACCCGCTGGTGCCCGGAAACGAACTTCTCGAACCTCCACGCCAGTACCCTGCGCAACCATCCACTGGTGACCGTGTGGCTACATGCCAATGCCGTATCCCCCATCGTGGAAGGCACCCATGTTCGCGGCGTCCGATGCAGGACGCTGCAAGGCAAGGAAAGCACGTTCCGCGCGGACCGCTTCGTCTGGTGCATGGGTGGCATCGAAAGCTCGCGGTTCTTTCTGCAGCCGGAGCTGACGCAAATGCCGTGGCAACGCAACGCGCTGCTGGGCAGGCATTTCCAGGACCACGTGGTCTGGCATACATGGCTCGACGTGACGAACCGGCGCAAGTTCCTGGACGTGTTCGGCAACGTGTTCAGTCGGGGCTACAAGTACCAGCCCAAGATCCGGCTTTCGCGCTCGCTGCAGCAGCGCTATCGCACGCTCAACGTCGCCGCGCAGATCTCCTTCGAAAGCGAGTCCGGCGAGATCCAGGCACAGATCAAGACAACGGCCAAGAAGCTGTTGCGCGGCCGCGTTGGCGAAGTCACGGGCGGCGAGATTGGCCGGCTCGTCCGCCATGCGCCACTGCTGGCGCGTCAGAGCTGGACCTACGCGGTGGCGCGCCGCGCGTATGTGCCGCCGGACGCCCGCATCGGGCTGCAGATCCAGTGCGAGCAGTCGCCACGCACGGACAGCGCGATCCGCCTGTCGAACTCGCGCGACAGCCTGGGCCTCTGCCGCACAAGGCTCGACTGGCGCATCTCCAATCACGAGGTGGATACGATCCGGGCCTTCGCGAAGGTCGCGCAGGACTCGCTGGCGGGCATCGCGCGCGTGTCCGACCCGAGTCTGTCAGAGGCCCCCGATGACAGTATCCGGGCCACCTGCGACGACATGAACCATCACATGGGCGGGATGCGCATGTCGGCCAGCGCCAGTGACGGCATCGTCGACCTCGACCTCAAGCTGCATGGCATGGACAACGGCTATGTATGCTCCGGCGCGGTATTCCCGACCTCGAGTTTCTCCAATCCGACGCACACCGTACTGGCACTGGCCGTACGGCTGGCCGAGCATATCGGGCGTCGCTGACATGGATCTGGCGTCTCCATCACGCCACCGCAACCGATCAACCTCCAAGGACTTGTCGATGGAAATCATCCCGTTCGCCAACACCGGCCGCCAGACCACCCGGCTCGGCTTTGGCGGCTCAGGCATCATGGGCGCGCTGGACCGCCGCCAGTCGCTGTCCATGCTCCGGGCGGCCTACGACGCCGGTGTCCGCCATTTCGATACGGCGCCGATGTATGGCTATGGCGAGGCAGAAAGCTGCCTCGGCGAGTTCCTGCGGGAGGTACGCGGCCAGGTGACCATCACGACCAAGTTCGGCATCCCGCCTCCGGACAGCAACGCCGTCACGCGCCTGGCGCGCGTGGTAGCGCGGCCGGTGCTGCAGACGTTTCCGGGCCTCAAGCAGATGCTGCGCAAGACCGTGATACCGATACCTGGCACATCCTTCTCTCCGGTCACCCCCTCCGAACCGAATCCCATCTTCACCGCACGCCAGGCGCGTGAATCGCTGGAAGCCAGCCTCGCCACCCTCGGCACCGACCATATCGACCTGTGGCTGCTGCATGAAGTCACCGCCCAAGACCTGACGGCGCGCGACGGCAACCACGAGCTCCTGCGTGTCATGGAAGACGCCGTGCGCGACGGCAAGATCGGCACGTTCGGCGCTGGCTCCCATCGCGACCAGATTCCCGAACTGGTCCGCACCCAACCCGCCTTCTGCCGCGTGGCGCAGTTCGAATGGTCGGTATTCGATCCGGCCATTCCCGATACCCCCTATCCGCGTATCCATCACCGGGCGCTGAACCAGCACCTGCCGTTGCTTGTGGCGTGGCTGCAGGCCAGCCCGGCCACCTGCCTGCGCTGGTCCACCGAGGTCGGCGCCGATCTCGCCAATGCCCGCGTGCTGGCGCAACTCATGCTCAAGGCCGCGCTGGTCATGAACCCGGCCAGCGTGATCCTGTTCTCGTCGAGGCGGCCGGAACACATCCTGGCGAATATCGACGCAGCCGAGGACACGTCACTGGACCAACCGGCACGCCGGCTTCACGCGCTATTCCAGCGGGAGCGTCCACCTGTCCCCGCCTAGGCACCTGATCCCGTCCTGATCCCATCTTGATCCCCCAATCCGCTCCCAGATTGGCTCGCTGATCCCGAGCCAGGTCATTCCCCTAGGGTCCACGCCTCGCTCGCCGGCCCGGTTTCACCACCCCCCGCCACTGCTCCCACCACCACAACAAGGCTGGCGGCCCCAGTGCCTGCTTTGCCACTTGTGACACCCACTCCATTTCCCCACCCACCCAACCCCATATGGGTGGCTGTTCTCTTGAACGCAATTTGATGTACTGCGCACCGGCCATGAGCTTTTCGCGCGTGCGCGCCGGCTCGGCGACCCAACAAGCCGCATACAGGAGACAGATGTGACCCAAAATGAAAAGCTCGCCGGCGACACGCCGGCGGTGGCGGCCTTCGACTACATCATCATCGGCGCAGGATCGGCCGGGTGCGCCGTAGCGGCGCGGCTGGCCGAGGATGCTGGCGTGACCGTGGCCCTGCTCGAAGCTGGCCCGACCGATCATCACTTCAGCGTCTGGACGCCGGTGGCCGTTGCCGCGATCGTCCCGAAAGCCGGTCCGCGCAACTACGCCTATCGCACCGTACCGCAGCCGGGACTCGACGGCCGGCAGTCCTACCAGCCGCGCGGGCGCGGCCTGGGCGGCAGTTCGTCGATCAATGGCATGGTCTATATCCGTGGCCACCGCAGGGACTACGACACCTGGGCGCAACTGGGCTGCCATGGTTGGGGCTATGACGATGTGCTCCCCTATTTCCGTCGCAGCGAAACCAACCATGCGCTCGATGACCGGCACCACGGCAAGGACGGCCCGCTGCACGTCAACGAGCTGCGCACGCCCAACCCGTTTTCCGCGCGCTTCATCGAGGCCGCGATGCAGGCCGGCATCCCGTTCAACCGCGACTTCAACGGCGCGGAACAGGACGGCGCCGGCTATTACCAGGTCACGCAGCGCAACGGCGAGCGCTGGAACAGCGCGCGCGCCTACCTGCACCATGGCGATGCCAACGATGGCACCTTCAGCGGCGGCCGCCGCAACCTGACGGTCTGGCCGGACACGCAGGTGCAGCGCATCGTGTTCGAGGGTCACCGCGCGGTCGGTGTCAGCATCACGCGCGCCGGCGTCACGCAGGTGCTGCGCGCGCGCCGCGAAGTGATCGTCAGCGGCGGCGCCTTCAATTCGCCGCAGCTTCTTCTCGCATCCGGTATCGGCCCGGCTGCCCATCTGCGCGATCTCGGCATCGACGTCGTGCACGACCTGCCCGGCGTGGGCGAAAACCTGCAGGACCACCTCGACATCGCCGTTTGCCGTCAGGTGTCATCGCCGCAGCTTTTCGGATACTCGCTGCGCGGCGCGGCCAGGATGCTGGGCCAGTGGCGCCAGTATCGACGCGACCGCACCGGCATGTTCAGTTCCAACCTTGCCGAAGCAGGCGCCTTCCTGCGCAGCCGGCGGGACCTGGCCGAGCCCGACCTGCAGTTCCACTTCGTGCCGGGGCTTTCCCCGACGCACACCGGCATGCGACGCCGCGATCTCAAGCATGGCTTCACCGGCCTGGCCTGCCTGCTGCGCCCCGAAAGCCGCGGTCACGTGCGGCTGAACAGTGCCGACACCCGCGACGCGCCGCTGATCGATCCGCGCTTCCTTTCCGCCGAATCGGACATGGCGGGCATGGTCGCCTGCTTCCGCCTGATGCGCCGCATCTTCGCGCAGCCGGCGCTGGCTTCCGCGCAAGGCCGTGAACTGCTCACCGAGGAGATCGGCCCCGGCGACGGCGACGAAGCCGCCATCCGCGCGTATGTGCGCCGTCATGCGGATTCGGTCTTCCACCCGATCGGCACCTGCAAGATGGGCGTGGATGCGATGGCCGTGGTCGACCCGTCCCTGCGCGTGCACGGCGTGGAAGGCCTGCGCGTAGTCGATGCCTCGATCATGCCGACGCTGATCGGCGGCAACACCAATGCACCCGCCATGATGATCGGCGAGAAGGCCGCCGACCTGATCCGCTCGGGCGCCTGATGACCACCACCTCTTCCCACCTGGAGCATTTGATGCGCTGTTCCACCCGCTTCGCACTGACCGCCATCGCGGCCAGCCTGATTGCCACGACCGCCTGCGCTAATGGCCCCGCTGTTGGCACCGCTGCCGGCCCCGCTGTTGGCCCTGTCGCCGCCTCCGGCCCGGCGCCGAATCCGTTCCTGGCCCAGTCGTACAACAACCAGACTCACTGGAATGACGCCGCCACGGACAGCGTCGGATTCACCGTGCCGCGTGGCAACTTCGAGATTACGCCGGAATCGGTCCAGGTCATTCCGAACGAGTCCGTCAGTCTCCCGCTGGTCATGGACCACGTGGGCGGCAAGGACATCTACTGGTGGTGGGCCGGCTTCTCGCTGCGCAAGGTAACGGTCGAGAACGGCAAGCTGACCGAGATCGCGCGTACCGATATCCCCGTGCGCCTGCCGAACTACACCCCCGTGACGCCGACGGAGCGCCAGGCACAGGCCGAGAAGGTCAAGGCGTTCCTGGCGGCCCGCGACGAGGCTGGCCTGCTCGCCTACATGAAGTCGCAGCCGAACCGGATGGTGTCGTTCGCCGAGGACCAGGTCGCCAACGGCGCGGTCTACGCGGTGCTGGGCCGCGACGATACGTTCTACGGCTGCAGCGGCCGCCAGATCTTCCGTATCGACCAGCTCGACCCGAAATCGCCCGCGTCGGGCATGACGCCGCTGCGCGCCGCCACGCTGCCGGCCAGCCTGTTCGACAACGAGAAGATCAAGCGCGGCAAGACCCGCCTGCCCGCCGATATCCTCTTCGGCATGGGCATGACCTACAACGGCTACCTGGTCGTCAACACGCTCGGTGGCAAGGTCGTTACGCTCGACCGCAATTCGCTGCAGGTCATCGACAGCTACACCGTATCCGGCGCCGACGAGATGTTCATGAACAGCTTCGCCACGGGCCCCGAGGCCGGTGGCGGCGCGGTCTACGTGGCGTCCAACACCACGATGTACCGTCTGGTGGTGGATATCCACGGCAAGATCCACGACGACGAGGCCAGTGGCGCGTGGCACGCCAACTACGACCGTGGCGTAGTAATGCCCGCGCCCAAGATCGCCGACGGCACCGGCTCCACGCCGACGCTGATGGGTTTTGGCCCGGACGAGGACAAGCTCGTGGTCATCACCGACGGCGCGCGCAAGATGCGCATGGTGGCCTTCTGGCGCGACAACATCCCCGCCGGCTGGAAGGCCAAACCGGGCACGCAGTCGCCGCGCATCGCGGACCAGCTGGCGGTGGACATGGGTCCCAAGCTCGAATCGGTCCAGTCCGAGCAATCGGTGTCGGCTTTTGGCGACTACGCGTTCGTGGTCAACAACATCCCGACCAACGATTCGCCCCAGATCGAGCGCGGCGGCGGCTTCACGAGCCTGATCAACGGCGCCACGCGCCCGGGCCCGAGCGGCGTGGCCATGCTCAAGTGGCAGCAGCGCACCCACAACTGGAAGATGCAATGGGTGCGCACGGATGTGTCGTCGATATCGGTGGTGCCGATGATCAGCGGCGGCGGCCGCATGGCGATCGTCGACGGCTACTTCACGAACCGCTGGAACGACCGCTATCACATCGGCATGGATCTGGACACCGGCAAGACCGTGATGACGATCCGCACCGGCACCGATCCGACCTTCAACGGGCTGTACTCACCCGTCAAGGTCGATGCCGAGGGTCACATCTTCTATAGCGGCGCGTTTGGCCTGATGCGGCTGGACACGTCCCGGATGAAGCGCGTGACCGGGGATGACGTGACCACGGCGCAACGCCAGTGATCCAACACCGGACAACAACAAGGAGACATGCATGAAGACACTCGACAGGTTCTACATCGACGGCCAATGGGTTCCGCCAGCCGCCGCAGCCCGCAGCATGCCCATCGTCAATCCGGCCACGGAAGAGGTTGCCGGTCACGTCACGCTTGGCAGCGCGGAGGATGTCGACCGCGCCGTGGCCGCGGCGCGTGCCGCGTTCCCCGCATGGTCCGAGACCAGCCGTGAAGAACGTCTGGCGTTACTGGAACGGATCACCGCGTTGTACAAGGCACGCTTGGGCGATTTCGCAGAGGCAGTGCGTACCGAAATCGGCGCGCCGGTCAGCCTCTGCAATACGCTGCAGGCCCCGATCGGACTCGCCCATCTGGGCGCCGCCACCGAAACGCTGCGCGCCTTCCAGTTCGAAACCGCCCACGGCAACAACTACGTGCGCCATGAACCGATCGGTGTGGCCGCGCTGATCACGGCCTGGAACTGGCCACTGAGCCTGATCTGCGCCAAGGTGGCCGCCGCGCTGGCCGCCGGCTGCACCATCGTCCTCAAGCCATCGGAAATCGCGCCGCTCGACGCGGCCCTGTTCGCCGAGGTGATGCACGAGGCAGGCACCCCTGCCGGCGTATTCAACATGGTGTTCGGCGATGGTCAGGAAGTGGGCGCGCGGCTTGCCGCCCACCCCGACGTGGATGTGATCTCGATCACCGGCTCCACCCGCGCGGGCATTGCCGTGGCGCAGGCCGCAGCCGCCACGGTCAAGCGCGTGCACCAGGAGCTTGGCGGCAAGTCCCCGCTGCTGATTCTGGACGACGCCGACCTGCAGGCCGCCGTTGCCCAAGGCGTGGGGCACGTCATGCTGAACTCCGGGCAGACCTGCATCGCGCCCACCCGGATGCTGGTGCCGCGCGATCGCTATGACGAAGCCGTGCGCGTGGCGGCCGCCACCGCCAATGCGTTGCAGGTCGGCGACCCCGCCGAGCCGGGCACGCGCATTGGCCCCATCTCCAACAAGGCGCAGTACGACAAGGTCCAGCGCATGATCGGCACCGGTATCGAGGAAGGCGCCCGCGTCGTGGCGGGTGGACCGGGCCGGCCGGACGGGTTGACCCGTGGTTTCTACGCACGGCCGACCATCTTCGCCGACGTCGACAACAGCATGACAATCGCGCGCGAGGAAATCTTCGGACCGGTGCTGGTCATGATTCCGTACGACGACGAAGCACAGGGGATCGACATCGCCAATGACACGCCATACGGGCTAGCCGCGTATGTGGCATCGGGCGACCCTGCCCGCGCGCGGCGCGTAGCGGCGCGTCTGCGTGCCGGCTCGGTCCGCATCAACGGCGGCCAGATCGACCTGTCGATGCCGTTCGGTGGGTATCGCGCATCCGGCAATGGCCGCGAGAACGGCGCGCACGGGCTGGCCGAGTATCTCGAAGTCAAGGCCGTGACGGTCTGACCAGACCCGATAAGGAAGGCAACGAAAAAGGGAGCGGTGCCGCCGCTCCCTTTTTCGTTCCTGGGTCATCGAGGACGCCGGCTGATCGTCCATCCCACGAACGGGTCCGCGCCAGTGCGATGCCGCATCCAGTCCGTCCGGCACAACATGCACTGATGCGCGCGCGTTTCGCACATGGCGCTACCGCCCAGGCTGCGCCACTGCAGATCGCCCGCGGGACGCAACGCCCCGTGGCCGCCCGCGCGACGGCTGTCGTGACGTAGCCGCTCGCAGTGCGTGCATAGCGGCGATTCGCCTGTGGCAGGCATGGCACGGAC